>CAMATV010000240.1 GCA_945861235.1 Opitutus sp. GAS368 | reverse complement strand
ACGTCGGCGCAGAGCGCCGTTTGATCGAAGCTATCGAATACCGGCGGCTTGTCCTCTTGAAGATCGCGATTGTAGGTGAGCGGCAACCCCTTCGTCAGCGTGAGCAGCGTGTGCAAGTTACCTTGCAGCCGCGCCGACTTACCGCGGAGCAGTTCACAGGAATCCGGATTTTTCTTTTGCGGCATCAATGAGGAACCGGTGCAAAACGCGTCGGGCAGCTCGATGAATTTGAACTCGGTGCTGCTCCAGAGAATGAGGTCTTCCGCGATGCGCGAGGCGTGCACGCCAAACATCGCGCACGCCGCGGCGAACTCGATGAAGAGGTCGCGATCGGCCACGGTGTCCATGGAGTTTTGCGTGACTTGCGGGCGGCCCTTGGCATCGACGAAGCCGAGAGCCTTCGCCGTAAACTCGCGATCGATCGGCAACGTCGTGCCAGCGATGGCCCCGGAGCCGAGCGGGCTCCAGTTGGCGTGCGCGGCGACGTCGGCGAGCCGGGCGCGGTCGCGGTCGAGCATTTCCATCCAGGCAAATAAGTGGTGAGAAAGAAACACCGGCTGGGCGCGCTGGAGGTGGGTGTAACCGGGGATGAGCACATCGCGGTGGGCCTCGGCCACGGCGAGCAAGGCGCGCTGGGCGCCGAAGATTTTTTCCCCGAGGGCGGCGCACGCGTATTTGAACCAGAGGCGCATATCGGTCGCGACTTGGTCGTTGCGACTGCGCGCGGTGTGCAACTTGGCGGCAGCGGGGACGCGCTGGGTGAGCGCCTGCTCGATGTTCATGTGCACATCTTCGAGCTGGGTGTCCCACGTGAACTTGCCGGCATGCACTTCGGCCAAAATGGTGTCGAGGCCGGCATGGATGGCGTCGCGCTCCTTCGCGGTGATGAGCCCGACGTGCGCGAGCATGGCCGAGTGGGCTTTGCTGCCGGCGATATCGAAGGGCGCAAGGCGGCGGTCAAACGAGACGGACTCGCTAAACTGCAGCATCAACTCGGCGGGGCCCGCTGTGAAGCGTCCGCCCCAGGTCACGTGAGAGTTCTTCTTGGCCATAGGAGCACGAGATGACGGTTCGGCGCGGCGCGGTGCAACGCGAAAGAGGGTTGCGGGGGGAAACGTCTCCACGGACCGGCGGTTTCCAACCGCCGACGAGGGCGCTTGGAAAGCGCTCGTCCGTGCTGAGTCCAAACCCACTTCGAGTTTGCCCGACGAGTGATCGCACGCAGATTCGCAGGATGATGCCCCACCCGCTCGGCACCGTGCTCCGCGTGATCGCAATCACGCTCACACTGGCCTGCGCCACTCTCGGCGCGGCCGAGGCACCGCTCAGCACGTTTGACCGGGTGACGATCGAGCCGACCAAGACCTCCATCTACATCGGCACGGTTTCAATGACCATGCCTCCCTTCGTGCGGAAAAACGGCACCTACGAATCGAGCTACGCCGCGAAGGTATTCCCGTATTTTTTCTCCAACGAAAAAGGCACGCTCGCGATCACGCTCGCTGATGAAAGCCTGCGGAAACTGGAGCGCGGCGAGCCCGCGGAGTTCTCCGGCCGTGCTGTGAACACCGTCGGCGAGGAACGCCGCATCGAGGGGAAAGCGACGCCAGACGGCACGGCGGGCGGGCTGAGAGGGAAAATCAAAGTGCGCGTCTTCGTCTCGAAACGCATCGAACTGATTTTCAACACGAGCTACCGGTTTGGGGAGTTGTAGAACCGGCCGTCGGCCGGTTTTCCTCTCGCCAAAAGGCGGTTGTTGCTGCCCGGCCGGGGGCCGGTTTTTACTGCCCGGCCACCGGCCGGGCCTACAAAAATCTACAAAAAACCGCCGGTCGCAGGACCGGCGGTTGGACGAATAAAACGGCGTGAGAATTCCGATTTCAGAATCGACCGTCGACGCCGAACTTGAGCGTGCGTGGCACGACCCATTGCGCACGCACCCGAGACTCCATGAACATATACTGCCGGGGGCCTTCTTGGGCCAAATTATTAACGTTCAGGAAGAGGGTGGTGTCGGGACGGACCCGGTAGGTCACTCCCGCATTCATCATTTTCCACGCGTCCCGATAAATATTGCCGCTGCCGGGTGAAGTCAGGCTGTAAGCGACCGGGTAGCGCCCAGTGTAGTTCATGTCAAAAGAAGCGCCAAACTTCTTGTAGGCGTAAATCAATCCGGCGTTATAGGCGCGCGGAATAAAACCAGCCACCTGACCATTTTTGAGATCGACCGTGCCGGCGAACTTACCGGACGTCTCGAGGTAAGTGTAATTCGCCCGAACCGTCAGGCCTTTGAGCAGGCCGGGCAAGAACGAGAGGCGCTCACGGAAATCGAACTGGAGTCCGTTGAGTTTCGCATCACCGAGATTGGCGGACTGGATGATTTCGTAACCGCCGTAGAGGCCGTCGAAGCCGTTGTCATTACCCTCGGCCACGAGTTGTCCGGAGCGACCAGCCGCACCGATGTATTCTTTGATGTTTTTCCGGTAACCGTGGATCTCGAATTTACCCGAGTTGCTGAAGTAATATTCGAGCTTCACGTCGATGGCGTCCGCCACCTGCGGCTTGAGGCCCGGGTTGCCCATCGTGACCGTCCGAGCCGTATCGTTGCCCGCAGGCGCGGACACGAGGTTGGCGAGTGCCGGGCGGCCGTAGGTGTTGGACCAGCTGGCGCGGGCCTTCAGATTTTTGGTGATGTCGTAGGCGAAATGGAGGCTCGGGAAGAATTTGTGATAGCCACCGTCGCGGGAAAGTTTCGCGTAATCCAAGGCCGCCCTTTTGAAGTGGTCGGGCTCAGCTGCAACCGCAGTCGTGCGGGCGCGGAAATAAGTGAAGGTGTCCGTCGTGACCCATTCGCCGCGCACGCCGCCGACGACGGTCAACCGACCGAGCTTCGTCTGGCCCTGCAGGTAGGCTGCGTCGACGCCTTCCTCCATGATCCGGCGGTTGGTGTATTGCTGAGTCGCCGTGAAATTTACGTCCTCATACCAGAGTGCGCTACTGCCCAAGGTGGTGCTGATCGCAGCCGGTTCGACGATGGGAAGACGCGATCCGCCATTCAGGCGCTCGAACTCCGTGAGCGGCATCAGGGCGTTGGCCGGAAGCACTGAACCGACGACACCATACCAGCGGCGGGGATACACCGGACGGTTGTTGACGCGCCGGTTCACGGTATCGAGACCGGTCTTGAGCGTGATCGGCAGCTGCGTCGGCAGCAGATAGGACGCATGAATCGTGGCGCTGACCTCGTTGGTGTCCGTTACCGTGTCGCGCTTGTTAAAGACGGTCGAGGTCACCGGCACCGGCTGCGTCGTCGTGTTGGCGGCGGTGATCACAAACGGCGTGTAGCTCGCGATGTTGTAGACGCTGGCTCCGCCCGTCTGGGTAAAAACCTTCCCCTGCTGATCCGAGTTATCGAGGATGAAGCCGATCGCATCGCGCGTGCGCAACCCGACCGTGCCGTTCTCCCGTTCGCGGCCGGCGCCAGAATCCCAGTGCGTATTGCTCCAACGGTACGCGTGGTCGACTTTCAAACGACCCCAGTTGTGGTCGATGGCCAGCGTGCCCGTGGGGTTTTTGCTCGTGAAGGAATAGCGCTGCGGATTCAGACGCATTTGGGCTGCGCCGACGGCCACACCACCGGGCTGGAGGGCGGTATTGTTGACCGGGAGAATTTCGATGCGATTGGCCGTATAGCCCGCCTTGATCGCCCCGTTCGGATTCGTGACGGGATCATTGACGGTGAGGTTGGTGGAGACCCAAGGATTAACCGCCGTGTAGTGGAAAAATGGTTCGGAACCGGCATTGTAAATGAAGCGCAGGGAAGCGTTCGTCGTCTGGGAGACGCGGTAATCAACCCGCCCTGTGAACGCGGTCAGGAAACGGTCATTCAAGCCGCTGGTGCGGGTGTAGTCGCGCAATTGTGCCACCGGGTTGACGGTGTTTTCGTAGAGGTTGGTATCCCAATTGTGTGGATTGAGCACCTCCTGATAGGACGCCGTCACGACGATACCGAGATTGCGCCGTCCACCCATGACGTCGAACACCTCGGTGTGGCTCACGCTGAAATCGGGGCGCCAGGGACGCTCGGCCACGGCCGCGTTGCGCTTGGACCAAGATGGAAAATAGCGACCGGACGCAGTGTAGCTGGTGCGGCGGCGTTCGGACATCGAGAACGACGAACGGGTTTTCAGGTTGATCTGACCACCGAGCGAGTCGGCGCGTTTGTCAGCGGTCTGGCCGTTGATGATTTCAATCTGCTCATAATTAGAGGCCGAGAACGAGTGCAGCGTGGCGGTGCGGCCGTCGCCGCCGACACCGGTCGTGGACATACCGTCGACATTCAAACGCGTGTAACTGGACGGCTGGCCGCCGATGCTGATATTATTAATCAACATATCTTCGTCCGTCGTGAAGGTAATGCCGGGAAGACGGGAGGCGAGCTCGCCGACGTTTTGGGTCGGGAGGATGCCCCACTCATCGAACGCGGTGACATTTTTCACATTGAGCGCGTTACGCTGTTCGGTGATCGCGAGGGCTTGGCCTTCCTTGATCGTAGCTACGGTGAACGCTTCCATCACGAGAACATCCGAGGTCTTTAGTTCGAGGTCAGCCTGCGTCACCGAACCGTTCGAAACCGTTACTTTTTGCCGGCCCTCATTGAATCCTGAGTAGGTAATCACGAGATCAACGGCTCCTACCGGCACGCCCTTCATGACGAAGCGTCCCGCGTTGTCCGTGAACTCAACCAGATTGAGCGACGGAATAGACACAGTTGCACCCTGCAGCGCGTTGCGCGTGCTCGCGCTCGTCACGGTTCCCGAGATCGAGCCGGTCGAGGTGGATTGAGCCTGCGCAACCGACACGGCGAGCGCGGCGAAGAGGACCAAGAGGCTCGTGGGCAAACGCCACAGCCGGGGAATTACACTGACGATACGGGAGTAGTTCATGGTTTTTACGGGTTCGGGACAGGTGAGAATGACTCTTCCCGCCGCTCAGGTAGGGCCGAGGTTAGAGAAGTATCATAAGCCTGCGGCGTTGTGCGAGTCCATGATTATCTTGGGCGGCTCGTTCCATCGAACGATGCAAAGGATGAGCTGGCGTGCGACCGGCCAGTCGCCAAACGTTCGCCCACCGATGCATGCTCACCCCTGCCCCTCGACTGTATTGCCACCCGTGCTCGCGCTGCTTCGCGGCACCCTCCTCGGCCGATTCCTCGCCGCCACGGTCGTCGGCCTCTCACTCGCGACGGTCGCAGCCGCACCGTTCAAACCGGAAAAACTGGCGGCCATGGATGCGGCCGTCGCCGAGGCCATCACCACGAAAAAGATTCCCGGCGGTGTGCTCTGGTTCGAACGCGACGGCGAAGTCTACCGCAAGGCTTACGGTCAACGCGCCCTCGCGCCGACCGCCGAGCCCATCAGCGAGGACACCATCTATGACGCGGCTTCGTTGACCAAGGTCGTCGCGACCACCACCGCCGTCATGCAGCTCGTCGA
>CAMATV010000239.1 GCA_945861235.1 Opitutus sp. GAS368 | reverse complement strand
GTGAGGTTGCGGCCGGACGCGGCGGCTAGGAGCGGCGTAGAGCTGAGAGCTGAGAGCTGAGCATTGAGAGCTGAAGACGGATCACGGGCTGGAAAGCCCGTGCCACGCGGAACCCAGACGAGGTGGTCGACCCATTCGCGGCCGAGGTTCGCGGTGGCGGTGTGTTGGCCGGCGAGGGCGTCCCAGAATTTGACGGAGCCGTCTTGACCGCCGGTGGCCAGAATGAGTTGCGGGCTGGAGGAAGGGGCCCACGCGAGGCAGTTGGTGCCGGCGGGGTCGCCGGGCAGTTCGTGGAGTTTCTTGCCGTCGGTGGCGATGAAGAGCGAGACGGGGCCGGCGGAACTGGCGGCGGCGAGTTGCGTGCCGTTGGGTGACCAGGCGAGGTCGATGGCGTAGTCGTCGAGTTGGGTGGCCCAGTGTTTGGTGAGTTGCATGCGGAGGTAGCGGGTAGTGAGTCGCGAGTAGCGGGTAGCACAAGCCCGAGCTTAACTCACCGTCGCGCGATCGCGGGTGAGGTTCAGACAATCGTCAATCTTGGGGGAAGCGCCGCGGGTCTTTTACGGCGTGCGCAGGGAGGTTTTCTGCGCGGTCGGGAAATCGGCGGGGATTTTTTGGGTCACTTTGCCCGTGGCGGCCCATTCGGTGCCGCGTTGCAGCGTGACGGCGAAGCCGGCGCAAACGAGAGGAAGAATGGGCGGAAGGTCTTTGGAGTTAACGTGGCCCAGCGTGGTGTGGAAGACGCGGCCTTGGCCGTAGGTGATCGCCATCAGCATGGGTTCATTTTCGCCGGTGGCCGTGGGGAATTTTACTTTGTCGGGGAGCGCGGTGGCGAGGACGGTGACGTTTTTCGCGGGGCCGCGGAGACGGCTGTAAATTTCGTCGTTGGCGTGGAGCCACGCGGCGGGGAGGCCGCGCATGATCGGGTGATCGGGAGTGCGCGTGGTGACGAGGAAGTCGTGTTTGTTGGGGTGCGAGGCACCGCCGGGGGTGGTGGCGTCGAGGACGACCTTGCCGTCGCGCCAACGGATCATCGGGCCGAAGGTAATGTCGCGGGCACCGATCGAGCCGTCGGCTTTGATGCCCCAGCCGCCGACGCCGATCATCTCGTTCCACTCTTTCCAGTAAGGAAACGCGTTGTCGGTATCGTGGATGGAGACGAGGCCGCCGCCGTTCTTCATGTAGTCGACGAAGGCGGCCTTGGTGGCGGCGGGCCATTCGTCACCCTCGTAGATCATGACGACGGCGGCGTAGCTGGAAAAATTGGGTTTGAAGCCGGACATGTCGGCGCCCTGCGCGGGGGTGCGGACGACGTCGACGGTGAAGAGGCCGGTTTGCTCGAGGTGAGCTTTTACGAGGGGAGTGCTCTTCTGCCAGTCGTGATATTTTGAGGACTGACCGGTGAGGAGCATGACCTTGTGCATGGGCGCGGCGAGGAGGCTGGCGGTGGTGAGGAGTGCGCAGGCGAGGAGTCGGCGGAGAGGGAAGCGGGGGAGGAGGGCCATGGGAAAGAGAGCGGGGGAGGGAGGGATCAAGGACCAAGGATCAAGGACCAAGAATCAGGCAAGGCCAAGGGGCAAAGGCGCACGGGTGGGCTGGAGGGATTATTCCCATGCGCGTCCAAGATGAGACGGATCTTGGTTTTTGTAGGAGCCTGCTCGCGGGCGATTTTACATTTCACCGACTGACCACGTCCTGAATCGCCTGCCAGCAGGCTCCGACCTCCAGACAAATGAGTCTAATAATGAAATCGAATGGGGATTAGAGGTTGCCGCGGAGGCCGAAGGTCCAGGCGGAGCCGAAATCCTGGCGTTGGCGGAATTTGGCGTAGTCGGGGGTGTTGGGGCCGTAGATTTTTGAGTCTTCGGTCTGATCGTTGATGTTCCGCATGCTGGCGAAGAGGCTGAAACGGCGGTTTAGATTGTAGTCTAAAGTGACGTCGAGGTAGAGGCGTTTGGAACCCCAGTTGTAGGTGTTGGCCTCGATGCTGCGGGCGACGGCGATGAGGCCGCGGCGCTGGGGTTCGCGGTAGTTCCAGTTCATGCGGTAGGTGAATTTCGGGCGGCTGACGCTGAAGCCCCAACTGCCGCTGCGGCGGACGAAATTGAAATTCCGGGAGATGCCATCGGGGGCGCGTTGGGCGCTGGCGTTGGCGAAGACCTGGATGCCGCGGGCCCAGTGGGGCAGAAAATTAAGGGAACGTTTGTAGTCGAACTCGAAGCCGGTCATTTCCACTTTTTCCGTGAGGTTGTGATTGGTGGTGACCTCGTATTCGCTGTATTCGTCGGGATCGAGGCTGTAAAGGGAGAGGAATTCCGGGGTGACGAGGAAGCGCGTGCTGGCAAAGAAATTGGTGAATTCTCGGCGGTAGCCTCCGAGGTTAATTGTGCCGATGCCTTCGAAATAGTATTCGACGCGCACCTTAAACGTCTCGGCGCTCCAGGCCTTGATGGTGGGGTTGTTGACGCTGATCACGGTCGCGGACGTGCGGGCGACGGAGGTGTCGGGCAGGGTGAGGCCGTTCATGTATTGGCCGAAATCGGGGCGGCCGACGGACTGGTAATAGGCGAAGCGGGCGATGAGATTTTCGCGAATGTTGTAGCCGACGTTCAGATTGGGGAAGAGGCGGAGGTATTGCTTGCGGGTGTGCTGACCGCGATCGATGCGGGTGAGCGTGGAGACCCCGAGGGCGTCGGTGGTGGGGACGATGAGTTCGGGCTGTTTCACGCCGGCGGCGTTGACGACGATGTTGCCGGCGGCCTCGCGCCGATAGACGATGTCGCCTTTGGCATCGCGGCGGTAGTTGCCGGCAGGATAGGTGAGGGGGCCCTCGCCCCAGATGTCGGTCTGCTCGCCGCGCAAGCCGCCGACTAACTGGAGGCGGTTATTGAAAAACGCGATGTCGCCGCGAAAATACAGGGACGAGATGACTTCCTGGGCGCGTTTGGAATTGTTGATGCCGGCTTGGTAGGTGGTGTTGGCGACCGAGGTGAAATACTCGGGGTTGCGTTTGTAGATGTCGTAGTAGTCGTCGTTGCTGATCCATTGGATCTTCGGGAAACCGTAGGAGCCGACGCGGGTGGAGAAATCTTCGTCGAGGACGCTGCCCGCGTTGTCGTCGCCGTTGACCGGGGCGCCGGCGGCAAAGCTGTTGATGCGGTCTTTGCCGACGAAGGTGAAGGTCTCGGTGGGAGCGCGGAGGTCGCGCTCGGAGCTCTTGAGTTCGGCGCCGACTTTGAGCGAAACGGGGAGGCTGCGAATGTGGAGATCGCGGCGGAGGTTGGCGTTGACGCTGCGGCGGACATCGTAGGAGTCGCGGACGATGTTGTTGGACGTATCGAGCGAATAGTTTGCGAGATTGTAGGGATCGACGTCGCGGCCGAGGCCGTCGGTGACGGTGATCGTATTCGGGCGGAGATAGAAAATGTCGGCGAAGCTGACGCGGACGCCGGTGCGGCGGGCCTGGGAAGCGCCGAAGTAGCCTTTGTCGACGTTGCGGGTGTGGAGGCTCGCGCGGGACCAGCCGGCGCCGGCGTCAATCTTCCAGAGGGGGCCGTCATGACGCCAGACAAGGGTGGGGGTCAGGGTGGTGCCAAACCAAGTTTGGGCGCCGCCGTTGGTGCGGATTTCGCCGAAGCCGCCGGGATTGGCGAAACCGCCGGGAGTGAGGGTGCCGGTGGACGTCGGTGAGCCGGCGACGTAGCGCGTGCCTTCGGTAAAGGTCGGGCCCCAAGCGCCCGGTTGCACGCGGTTGACAAAGAACGAGAGGGTCCGGTTGTTGTGCACGACACCGATCCAAGTGTATTGGAACGACAGGGACACGGTGTCGTTGTGGGACAGTTTGTAGTCGACGGTGAGTCCGGCCGAATCGGCGCGATTGCCCCGCGTGCTGTCCTGGATTGAGAAGTCGGTCAGATAGGGTTTGTCGGGCGTGGTGTCGGGGAGCCCGGTGAGAGCGGTGGCGGCGACGTTGGTCGCGAAGCCGTTGCCGCGCCACGTGCTGTTGGCGATGTCCTGATAGCTGTATTGGTCGACGTGGTTGCCGGAAAGGGTGAAGCCGAAGCGTTTATTGACGGGGACGATCGACGAGAAATTGAAGCCGGGCGTGACTTTGCGGGTGGGCTCGTTGAGCGGTCCGCCAGTCTTGTGGAAGCTGCGGTCGCCGTCTTTGAGTGTGAGAAAGACGCTGGCGGTATGGCTGGGGCGGGACCGTTCGAACGCGGAGCGTGGGACCATATTGACGGAACCGGCGAGGGCCGAGCCGGTGGTCTCGGGGGTGGGCGCGTGGCGGACTTCGATGCGCGAGATGCTGTTGACGGAAAACTGATCGAGGTTCGTGACGCGGCCGGTGCCGTTGCCGGCGGCACTGGCGAGATCGAAGCCGCCGACGGTGATGGGGACGTTGGACGATGGGACGCCGTTCATCGAGACCGTGCGGGCCTCGCCGGCGCTGTAATCCATCGTGATGCCCGGGAGAAATTTCATGACCTCGCCCGGCGTGCCGTCGACGATGGTGCCGAATTCGTCGGCGGCGACGACGTTCATGATGGAGCGGGCGAAGCGCTGTTCGTTGATGGCGATGGCGGCGCCGTCCATTTCTTTCGAAGCGCCGACGACAAACTGTTCGAGCTGGACGGCATCGCCGGTGGTGCGCGGTTTCGCCGCTGGGGTGGCGGCCATCGTGATGTCATGGACGGCAGCTTGGCCGGCGGAGACGTTGACGGTGGCGGTCTGGGAGAGGAGACCGGTGAAAAACACCTTTACTTGCGTTCGGCCCGCCGGCACGCCCGTGAAACGGTAGTAACCCGAGGAATCGCTGAATACCTCTTGGGTCGTGCCCTCGAGGGTGAGGCGGGCTCTCTCCAGATATCCGCCGCGGCCGGCGTCGAAGACGCGGCCCTCAATGGAGCCGGTGGCGGGGTTTTGGGCGGCCACCGTGGCAGCGAGGACGGTTGCGGTGAGCACCGCGAGCCAGCGAGCGAAGATCGACGGTTTTTTTTGGGTATCATTCATAGCAGAGAGCGGTGGCGGTGTGCGAGAGCTAGCCGACAGGGAGTTAATGCAGGGGGGGTGGGGGAATGCTTGATGACCAGGCCGAGGGAAATCCTCTGCGTGGCCGGATGGCGATGAAGAGCCGACGGTCGGAAGGCACAATGGAAAATTGACGATGCCACGCGAAATCGCAGGCCGCACGGGATGGTCGCGCGCGGGTCGCAACCATAGGCAGCACGCATCGGGCTCAGTCTTCGCCAAGGAAGGCGTGCGTTTTTCGCGCGATAAAAAGATCGCAACGGCTTTAGCTCAGTGCCGTCATCTTAGTTTCAGTTTTTAACTTCAGGTTCAATCATTCGATCCCCATGTCCAACCACACCCTAAATCGTCGTGATTTTATTACCTTCTCTGCCATGGCTGCGGCCATGTTGGGATTTCCCGGCTGTGCGAGCCTAGCTAAGAATCCCCGTAAGCCCCGGCCGATCGCGCCCGGCGCCAAGGTGCGGGTC
>CAMATV010000238.1 GCA_945861235.1 Opitutus sp. GAS368 | reverse complement strand
ATCGGCGGGCCTTCCTTCGCATAGGTGAGCCGCGCCTTTCGCCCGTTCCCCATCACGAGTTTCTCGGGCAAATAATCATCGAGCACCGCAAACTGCTCTGCCGTCAGCCAATCCTTCAGCACGGGCATCACCGGCTTGTCCTTGATGTCGCGGTAGCCGAGTTCGCCGTAGCAAATCTGCTCGATGAGTGTCGCGCGGTCCGCCTCCGTGATCGGATTCACCTCCAGTTCGGGAAACCACTCCGCCAATCGGTTCACGCGCAGAATCCACTGCTCCACCGTGTCGTCCCACGCCTCAAGTTTCAGCCGCCCCGCCACCACCTCTTTCGTCAGCAATGCCGCCGCCTCGTTCAACGGCGCGTCATCGCTGCTGACCTTCGCCTCCAGCACGAGATCGCGAAACCGCCGCTCGCGCCGCGCTACCACCCGCTTGATCGTCGCGTCGTAGCTCACGCCTTTCACCTCGCGATAATCATCCGGGAAAATCTCCTGCAACCACGCTTCCTCCACCGCCGTCGCCAGCGTGAGCAACGTGTTCACCTCGCCGTCGCCGCGCCCGATCTCGCTAATCTCAGCCGCGACGAGCAGCTTCGCCTGCTGGATCACGCTCTCCCGCGCAAGCACGCCGCGACGATTGTGCACGAGCTCGCAGCGCAACGTCCCCCCATCGAGCCGTCGCGCCAGCTGGTCGGAAAATCCCGCCAACACGCACTTCCGCACCGCCGCGCCGTCGGCCTTTTGTTCGCTCACATCGAGCCCTTCTTTCGCCGCAATCTCCAAAAACTGTTCGAACAACGGCCCGACCTGCCGCGCCCCCTGCGCGTGAATGCCGAGCCGGCGGCACGCCTCGATCCCGTAGTTCGCTTGGTCCGCATAACGCCACGCCCGCATCAGCAGGAAAAAATCGCTCGCATGCTCCTCGCCCAGCGCATCCTCGCGCGCCTTCTCCACGTCGCGGGCCACTCCTCGGATCAAAAAATTCCGCCCCTGCGTCAGTGCCGCCATCAAGGCCACCGTCCGCACGCAGCCGCGCTCTTCCGCCGCGAGCAACATGCGCGCATAGCGCGGATGCACCGGGAAGCGCAGCATCTTCCGCCCGACCGCCGTGATCGTTTTCCGCTCTCCGGCCAACGCGCCCAAGTCCACCAGCAGATTTTCCGCCCGCACCAGCCCCACCGCGTCCGGTTTCTCCAGCCACGGGAAATTCATCACATCGTCAATCCCGCTCGCCTTGAGCGTCAGCACGACCTCCGACAAATCCAACCGCTTCACCTCCGGCAGCTCCTGCGGCGCGCGGTTCGCATGTTCCCGCTCAGCCCACAGCCGCACGCACACGCCCGGGGCCGTACGCCCCGCGCGGCCCGCGCGCTGGTCCGCGCTCGCCACCGAAATTTTCTCGATCATCAGCGTATTGATCCCGCGGTGAGGATCGAACCGCGCCATGCGCGCCAACCCGCAGTCGATCACCGTCGTCACTCCGTCAATCGTCAGCGAGGTCTCCGCCACATTCGTTGAAACAATGATCTTCCGCGTCGCATACTTCTGCACCGCGCGATCCTGCTGCTCCGGCGGCAACTCCCCGTGCAGCGGATAGCACACAAAATCCCGCAGTCCGCGCGCACCTTGGATCGCCTGCACCGTGCGATTGATCTCATACGCCCCCGGCATGAACACCAACATGTCGCCCCACGCCGACGCGTCTGCCACCCGCTCGCACTCCGCCGCCGCCACGTCCCACATCGCGTCGTTTTCAAAATTCACCGCCTTCGGCAGATACTCGATCCGCACCGGAAAGCTCCTCCCCTGTGACACCAACACGTCCGACGGGGCCAGATAGTTTTTCAGAATCCCCGCATCCAGCGTCGCCGACATCACGATGATTTTCAGGTCAGGCCGCGTCGATTGCTGGATCTGCACCGCGCGCGCCAGCGAGATATCGCCGTAAAGATGCCGCTCGTGAAACTCATCGAACACGATCGCGCTGATCCCGCGCAGCGTCGCGTCAAACGACATTTGCCTCAGCAGAATCCCCTCGGTCACGAAACGAATCCGCGTCCGCTCACTCACCCGCGATTCCAGCCGTATCTGATAACCCACGACCTCACCGAGATTCGTGCCAACCTCCTCCGCCACGCGTTTCGCCAACATCCGCGCCGCGAGCCGTCGCGGCTGCAACACCACGACTTCGCCTTTCACCGCCCGCCCACCGAGCGCGTCGAGCACTCCGTGCCGCAGCAGCATTTGCGGAATCTGCGTCGATTTCCCCGACCCCGTCGGCGCCTGCACGATCAGCCGCCCCTGCGTGCGCAACGAGGCAACAACCGCGGACTCAAGTTCGTAGATGGGCAACGCACGTGGATTCATCCAAAGCGCGCAACCGTGCCCCCACCCCCGCTGAGGGCAACGCTTTCCCGCCAACCTCCCTCGCACCACGGGCTGACCTGCCCGCGCCACGACCGATTCGCCTCTCGCGCGCTCCCCCGATTTTTATCCCAGGCGTTGCGCGCCCGGATATTTTCCTCCGCACTCGTCCGCCATGCCCGCGCCCTTCCACATCTTCGCGACCAACTTCGAGCTCGCCCTCGTGTTCAGTGGCGTCGTGCTGCTGTGGCGCCACGTTTTCTCCCCCACCGCCCGCGCGCAACCCCGCCCGCCGTTACTGGCCCCATGGGACATCCCCCTGAGCGACTTCTTTCTTTTCCTCTGGATTGTCATCTGCGGCGGGCTCGTTCTCCCCGTTGTCGCGCAGCAGACCGCCCGCGCCCTCGATCTCTCCGCACCGACCAAGCTCATCCTCGTGAACGCCGGGTTCCAGGCCGGCATGCTCGCCGGCGTCGGTGTCTACGCGCTCTGCTTCAACCGCAGCCGCCCACGCCCGTCCTTCGCCTTCA
Organism: Opitutus sp. GAS368; assembly: GCA_945861235.1. Taxonomy (GTDB): domain Bacteria; phylum Verrucomicrobiota; class Verrucomicrobiia; order Opitutales; family Opitutaceae; genus GAS368. The sequence goes on along the minus strand of CAMATV010000238.1, from coordinate 2,636 downwards.
CCGCCTCGTTACTTCCCGGCATCGCGACGTTTCTCGTCTCCCTCCCCCTCGTCGTCGTCGTCGGGCTCGTGTGGACCGGCCTGCTGAAAGGGTGTGGTCTTCCCGTCGAGCCTCAGGACGCCGTGGCGTTTTTCAAAAAAAACCAGTCCCCCGCCCTGCTCGCGACCATGATCGCGCTTGCGGCGCTCGTCGCACCCTTGACGGAGGAGCTGGTTTTCCGGGCCGGGATTTTTCGCTACGCCCGCACGCGGTTGCCGCGCTGGGCGGCCCTCCTCTTCCCCGCAGTGCTCTTCGGTGCCCTCCACGCGCACCTCCCGAGCTTTGCTCCGCTCGTCGCACTGGGCATCGTTTTCTCCCTCGCCTACGAACGCACCGGTCACATCGGCACCGCCATCGTGGCCCACGCACTGTTTAACTCCTATAGCGTGCTACGCATCTTCATCGATCCGACCGCCACCTGAGCCATGCATCCGTTTGCGAAAAAATCCGCCGACTCCGTCTCCGCCCTCGGTGAGGAGAAACTCATCTCCGCCATCCGTCGCTGGCTCGGCTCGGCCTCACCGCGCGCACCCTTCGGGATGGGTGACGATTGCGCCGTGCTCCCCGCTTCGCGTCTCCGCCAACTCATTACGGTCGACCCCGTGATCTACCCGCGCCACTTCAACGACACCGTCCCCCCGCGCGACGTCGGTGCCAAACTCCTCAAACGCAACCTCAGCGATCTCGCTGCCATGGGCGGACGCCCCACCGCCGCCGTCCTCGCGCTCACCCTCGACGCCCGCACGAGCCTTGCTTGGCTCGAACAATTCTACCGCGGCCTCGCCGCTTGCGCTCGTCACTACCGCGTGCCCATCGTCGGCGGCGACATCGCGCAGGCCGACGGCTCCGTCGCCGCCAGTCTCACCCTCCTCGGCGCGGCCGCTGGCCCCCGCGTCGTCACGCGCACCGGCGCGCGCGTCGGCGACGGGATCTACGTCACTGGCGAGCTCGGCGCCAGTCTGCCTACGCGCCATCACGTGACCTTTAAACCCCGTCTCGCCGAGGGCGCGTGGCTCGCACGCCACTCCGCCGTCCGCGCCATGATGGATCTCAGCGACGGCCTCGCGAAAGATCTCCGCGCCCTCACGCCGCGCCGCGCCGCGCCCTCCCTCGAGGCCGCCGCCCTGCCGCTCCGCCGCGGAGCCGACGTCCGCGGTGCCCTCACCGACGGCGAAGACTACGAACTGGTCTTCGCTCTCGCCGCCCGCACCGACCGCGAAAAATTCGCTCACGCTTGGCACCGTGCCTTTCCTCACGTCCGTCTGTCGTGCATCGGGAAATTCGTTACGGCCTCCGCGCTGCCCACGTCGGCCGTCAACCTCGCGAACTACCGGGGTTACGAGCACCTCCGAACTGAAATCAAGTCAACGCGGCGCCCGCGAAGGGCGCGGAGCACACGTCCCTCACCTCCCGTCTGAACCTCCGCGCTCTCCGCGTCATCCGCGTTTCAAAAATCCGATGTCGTCCATTTTCGCCCAACTCCGCGCCGGTGTGACCACATCGTGCGCCGATGAGACGCAGGCCCTCGCCAGGGAGTTCGCCGCGGCACTCCCACCCGACGCGACGCTCGCGCTGCACGGTGACTTGGGCGTCGGCAAGACCACATTCGTTCAGGGGCTCGCTCGCGGTTTCGGCATCGTCGAGCAAGTCACGAGCCCCACCTTCACGATCTTCACGCTTCATCGCGGAACGCGCACCCTCGTCCACCTCGACGCCTACCGGCTCGACCGTGCCGCCCAACTCGACTCGCTCATGCTCGAAGATTTTCTCACCCCACCTTACTGCCTTGCGGTCGAGTGGCCCGAGAACATCGCGGCGTGGCTCCCGCCGACAACCCTCCACCTCGACCTCGGGATCGCCACTGACGAGCGGCACACGTTACGCCTGCGGTAGACCACGTTGCGCTCACGATGAGCTAAATGACGGTCTTTGGTCGGAGCCTGCTGGCGGGCGATTCACGCTGCGAAAAAACGCCTGCAAGCATGCTCCTCAGTCCAGTCCTCAGTCCAAGCCGGTTAAGCCCATCTTAAAAGCAACGTGGATTGAGTTCGGAGCCGTGTCTAACGTCAGCTGCTGGCAGCGGCCACCTCCTCCCGCTAACGATCGCGACTTTTGCCTGCCGCACCTTGCCACCAAAGCCTGATGCGCGATGCTTGCTCGTCAGCGCCAAAGCGGTGGCGGCAATAGCGCCCCGGGGTTCTCGCACCCCAGCACCGCACGCCCATCGCCGACAAAATCGGGATGTGCGCTGCCGGCGAACCTCGACCTCGGGGGACATCGTAACCTCAGCGCGTTAATTTCAACGCGCTGGGTTGGACGGTAGGCTACTCAAAAGCGCGCCGATTTTAGCGCGCGCACTCTCACGCCGAAGGCTCGACCGGCTTCGCCTCTTCCGCAGCCGGTGTATCCGCGACGGGAGCAGCCGGTATATCCGCGACCGGAGCAGCCGGTGTATCCGCGACGGGAACGTCCGGCCCAGCCGATACCGCCACCGACGCTTCAGCCACGGGCGCAGTTTCGACGACCGCCGCACGCACGGGCGCAGCCTCGGGCGCGGAAACAGGAACCTCCGGGAAGTTCTCGGGATCATGCTCCTC
>CAMATV010000237.1 GCA_945861235.1 Opitutus sp. GAS368 | reverse complement strand
CCCGTCGCCGTCTCACCTCACTGTTCGCGCTAATCGGCGCCATCGGCGCCTGCCTCAACGTCGCTCCTCTCCGCGCCGCCGAGCCACTGACTTTTAACCGCGACGTCCGCCCGATTCTCTCGGACAACTGCTTTCAATGCCACGGCCCCGACGCCGCCAACCGTAAGGGCCATCGCCGCCTTGACACCTACGAGGGCGCCACCGCTGAGCGCCAAGGCTTTCGCGCCTTCGTGCCTGGCCGCCCCGATCAATCGGAGGCGTGGCTCCGCCTCACGAGTGTGCACGACGACGAACTCATGCCGCCCCCCGAGGCCCACAAGACTGTTACCGCCGAGCAAAAGGAAACCCTCCGCCGCTGGATCGCCGAGGGCGCGCGCTACGAGCGTCACTGGGCCTACGAGCCGCTCCGCCCCGTCACGCCACCCGCCGTGAAAAACGAAAGCTGGGTCCGCAATCCCGTCGACCGCTTTATCCTCGCCCGCCTCGAGCGCGAAGGCCTCGCCCCCTCGCCACCCGCCGATCCCGCAACCCTCCTCCGCCGCGTGAGCTTCGACCTCACCGGACTGCCTCCATCCCCAGAGGCCGTCGCTGCTTTCCGTCTGTCCGCTCTGGACGCCCAGCTCTCGGCGCTTTTTTCGTCCCCCCATTACGGCGAACGCATGGCCTCCGACTGGCTCGACGCCGCGCGCTACGCCGACACCAACGGCTACCAGGTGGACCGCGACCGCGAGATGCACGCGTGGCGCGACTGGGTGATCCGGGCTTTTAACGACAACAAACCGTTCGATCAATTCACCATCGAGCAGCTCGCCGGCGACCTGTTGCCCAACGCCACGCTCGAGCAGAAAATCGCGACCGGCTTCAACCGAAACCACATCCTCAACGAGGAAGGCGGCGTGATCGCCGACGAGTTTCTCGCCGAGGCCACCGCCGATCGCGTCGAGACCGTCGCCACCGCGTGGCTCGCGCAGACCTTCAACTGCACGCGCTGCCACGACCACAAATTCGACCCCTTTACGCAGCGGGACTTCTACAGCCTCAAGGCGTTCTTCAACAACCTGCCCGAGACCGGCAAGGGCACCTACGCGGCCAGCATCCGCCGAAACGCACCGCCGATGCTCCGCCTGCCCGCACCCTCCGCGGAGGCAAAGCTCGGGGAACTCGAGCGCGAGCGCGAGGCCGCGCTCGCGCGCCTGCCCGCCCTCGCCGCCGCGCAAAGCGCCGCCGAACTCCAAGCGTGGGAGCAGCGCCTCACCGCGGCATCCGTCGTTTGGATACCCGCCGAGATCGTCGGCGCGACTGCGCCCAACCTCGATTTGCCGATTGATGCGTCGCGCCGCCGGGTGCAGATCTCCGCGCTCGAGAACCGCGTCAACCGCATCACGCTGCGCGTGAAAGCCTCGCTCACTCGCGCGACGGCGGTACGCCTCAGCGCAACGGGCCCCAGCGAGGTCTCGACCTTTTCTTTCCATACGATGAGCACCACGGCCGTGGTGAACGGCAAGCCCGCGCGCAACGCGCTCCCGCTCCGTGCCGCCGCCGCCGCCGACTCGGTCGCTGTCGCCGCGGCCACGCTCCTCGTCGATCAGGATCGCGAGACACGCCTGACCCTCGCCGCCGCCACCGAGCGACCCGCCGCCGTCGTCTTCGAGATCGAGGGCGGTTTCGTCGCCGCCGACGGAACGGTCGAGCTTCAAGTCGCGCTCGACGGGAGCGAATCCACCGGCCCCACCTTGTGGGAAGTCCACATCACCGCCGAGGATCCCGCGCTGCTCGCCCCGAACGCCGTCGTCGCCGCGGCCGGCTTCGCCTCTTCGGCCCGCACCGCCGCCGACGTTGATCTGTTGCGCGCGCACCGCGCGTTCCAACTCCCTGCGTACCGCCAGCTCTCGGACCGAATCGCCACGCTCGCTCGCGAGATCAGGCGCACCGACGACGCGATTCCAACGACGCTCGTCATGGCCGAGCGTGCCGAGCCGCGCGCCACCCACATCCTGATGCGAGGCGCCTACGATCATCCCGGCGAGCGGGTCTTCCCCGCCACGCCCGCGATTTTGCCGCCGATGGACCCGGCATGGCCGCGCACCCGGCTCGGCCTCGCTCGCTGGCTCATGAGCCCGGAAAATCCTCTCCCAGCGCGCGTCACCGTGAATCGTCTCTGGCAGCTCGTGTTTGGCACCGGCCTCGTGCGGACCGCGGGCGACTTCGGCTCGCAGGGCGAGAGGCCGAGCCACCCCGAGCTGCTCGATTGGCTCGCGCAAGAGTTCATCCGCAGCGGCTGGGACGTGAGGTCGTTGCTCCGCATCCTCGTCTCGAGCGCGACCTATGCGCAAAGCTCGCGCTTCACGCCCGAACTGCTCGCGCGTGATCCGGAGAACCGCCTGCTCGCCCGCGCGTCGCGTTTCCGTCTACCGGCCGAGGCCGTGCGCGACTCCGCGCTAGCTGTCAGCGGCTTGCTCGTCCCCACCATCGGCGGGCCCTCTGTGAAACCCTACCATCCGCCCGGCCTCTACGAGCAGGTTACCGCCGGCACAGGCACCACGGTTTATGTGCCCGGCACCGGCGCTGATTTGTATCGCCGCACGCTGTACACGTATTGGAAACGCTCCGTGCCGCACCCCGCGCTCCTCGCGTTTGACCTGCCGTTCCGCGAGACCTGCACCGTGCAGCGCGTGCGCACCAACACTCCGCTGCAGGCGCTCAACCTCATGAACGACCCGACCTACGTCGAGGCCGCGCGCGTGCTCGCGCACCGCATGCTCCGCGAGGGCGGCGCTGATTCCGCCGCGCGTCTGGCACACGGGTTCCGCCTCGTGCTCTCCCGCGCGCCCCGCGCCCCAGAACTCGACTTGCTCGTCCGTGCGCAGGCGCGCTCGCAGCGCGCGTTTGCGACCGATCCCGCCGCGACCGCCGCCTACGTGCGCGTCGGCGCGACGGCGCCCGACGCGACCTTCGACGCCGCCGAACTCGCCAGCTACGCCGCCGTCGCCGGCACGATCCTCTGCATGGACGAGGCGGTCTCACGCAACTGACCACCATGAATATTTCGCCACACTCTGCGTTTCTTACCCGCCGGGATTTCCTCGGCCGCGGCGTCGCGGGCCTCGGCGCGGCGGCGCTCGCCACGTTGCTTAACCCACGACTTTTCTCCGCCGCGGCCGCCCGCCCGGGCCTGCCGCATTTCGCGCCGAAGGCCAAGCGCGTCATCTGGCTCACGCAAGCCGGCGCGCCCTCGCAGATCGATCTCTTCGACTACAAGCCCGGCCTCGCGTCGCGCTTCGGCACCGATTTGCCCCATTCCGTGCGCGGCGGCCAGCGGCTCACCGGGATGACCTCCGAGCAGAAGCACCTGCGGATCGCGCCGTCGATTTTTCCGTTTCAGCAGTACGGCCAGAGCGGGCTCTGGGTGAGCGACTTGCTTCCCCACACCGCGAAGCTCGCCGACGAGATCTGCGTTGTCCGCTCGATGCACACCGAGGCGATCAATCACGACCCGGCGATGACACTCCTGCAAACCGGTGCCGAGCTCGCCGGGCGCCCGTCGTTCGGTGCGTGGACCGCTTACGGGCTCGGCTCGGAAAACGAAAATCTGCCCGCCTTCGTCGTGCTGATTTCACGGCCGTCGGGCCAGGGCAACGCCCAGCCGCTCCACGAGCGCATGTGGAGCGCCGGCTTCATGCCCTCGAAATACCAGGGCGTGCGCTTCGGCTCGGGCAAGGATCCCGTGCTGTTTCTCTCCGACCCGCCGGGTATTGACCGCGCGCACCGCCGCGCACTGCTCGACGATCTCGGCGCGCTCAATCGCGGCACGCTCGCCGACTATCAGGACCCGGAGACGCAGGCGCGTATCGACCAGTTCGAACTGGCCTTTCGCATGCAAGCCTCCGTCCCCGAGCTGGCCGATCTCTCGGCGGAGTCGTTGGCGGTGTTTGAGGCCTACGGCCCCGAGTCGCGCAAGGCCGGCACCTACGCCGCCAATTGCCTGCTCGCGCGCCGCCTCGCCGAGCGCGGCGTGCGTTTCATCCAGCTCTACCACCGCGGCTGGGACCAGCACCTCAACCTGCCCCGCGACATCCGCAGCCAGTGCCACGACACGGATCAGCCCACCGCCGCGCTGCTCGCTGACCTCAAGGAACGCGGCCTGCTCGACGACACGCTCGTCGTGTGGGGCGGCGAGTTTGGCCGCACGGTGTACTCGCAAGGTACGCTCACCACCGACAACTACGGCCGCGACCATCACCCGCGCTGCTTCACGATTTGGCTCGCGGGGGCGGGCGTGAAGCGCGGGCACGTGTTTGGCGAGACCGACGAGTTTTCCTACAACATCGTGCGCGACCCCGTGCATATTCACGACCTCAACGCCACCGCGCTGCATCTGCTCGGCATCCAGCACGAGCGTCTCACCTATCGCCACCTGGGCCGCGACTACCGCCTGACCGACGTGCACGGGCAGCTTGTCAAAGACATCCTTTCATAGTGAATCCTATGTCTCCGATCATGGTTCTCCCGATCCTCCGTCCATTTCGATTTCTGGCCCTCTTGCTCAGCCTGAAGGTCGTCGCCGGTGCCGCCGCACCGGTCGATTTTGGCCGCGAGGTGCGGCCGATCCTCTCGGACAAGTGCTTCCATTGCCACGGCCCCGATGAGAGCGGCCGCAAAGGCAAACTCCGCCTCGATACCCGCGAGGGAGCCCTCCGTGAAAAGAATGGCTCGACCGTAATCGTCCCCGGCAAAAGCGCGGAGAGCGAAATCATCTTCCGCATCACCAGCACCGACCCGGAGGAAATGATGCCTCCACCCGACGCAAAAATCGGCCGTCTCACGCCGGCGGAAGTCTCCATCCTCAAGCGCTGGATCGACGAGGGTGCACCCTTTCAGAACCACTGGGCCTTCGAGCCGCTCGCCCCCGTGCCCACTCCGGCCACCCAGATCCCAGACCTCAAAACCCAGCCCACCTCTTTCCCGTCACTCTCTACGTCGCCCATCGACCGGCTCACGCTCGACGGGCTCGCCCGCCGCAAACTCACACCCCAACCCGCAGCCGACCGCGCCACCCTTATTCGCCGGCTTTCCTTCGACCTCACCGGCCTCCCGCCTTCCCTCGCGGAAATCGATGCGTTTCTCGCCGATCGCTCGCCCGACGCCTTGCCCAAGGTCGTCGATCGCCTCCTCGCTTCCCCCCGCTACGGCGAACGTATGGCCACCGACTGGCTCGATATCGCCCGCTACGCCGATAGCTACGGCTTCCAAGTGGACCGCGAGCGCGAGATGTGGCCGTGGCGCGACTGGGTCATCAAGTCCTTCAACGAAAATCTCCGCTGGGACAAATTCGTTACCTATCAACTCGCCGGCGATCTCCTGCCTAACACGACCGACGATCAAATCCTCGCCACCGCTTTCAACCGCCTCCACCCACAGGAAACCGAGGGCGGCTCCATCGAGGAGGAATACCGCATCAACTACGTCAACGACCGCGTGACCACCTTCGGCACCGCCTTCCTCGGCCTGACCCTCGAGTGCTGTCGCT
>CAMATV010000236.1 GCA_945861235.1 Opitutus sp. GAS368 | reverse complement strand
GCCCGGACGTCGCGGGGCAAACGCCACAACAGCGGCGCCAGCCACAGCGCAAACACCCAACGATAGCCGAAGTTGGTCCCAGTAAAAAAACAACCGGCCAGCAGCGCCGCACCCAACGTGAAAGCGAGCCAGTCAGCCCGGTCAGCCTCGGCTACTTCCCAACCGGCAAACACTCGGTAACGCACGAACACCCCTACAATCGCCATCGCGGTGCTCAAACCAAGGGCCGTTGCCCGCCAACCGAAGGCACCCACCGCTTCGAAAAGATGGACGCTGCCAAAAGTCATCAACCCGTTCGCCCGCGGAGCAAGTCCACTAAATTGGGCCAGATCAGGGATCAAATTGATCCCCACCACGGCCAACGCCACCACCGCGATACCGAGGCGACCACGGACCTCGCGCACGTCACTCCCTGCCAGCAACACAAGACCGGCAATCCCGGGATAAAATTTTAGCCCGGCCGCAACTGCGATCAGGGCAACAGGCAATAATCGCACCCAACGATTGGCGTGAAGCAGGCAGGGCACGACCGGAGCGAGCAGGACAAATACCACGAGATCGTTGTTGGCGCGTTCGACCGCGAGCAGGACGGGGGACGAACACAAGACCACCCAATACCACAGCACCTCGCGGGGCTCGCGGGGGCGCAGTCGTGCGGCCACCGTAGCGAGAAACGCCACGACCAGCGACAGGCCGAGCCAAAAATTATCGGCGCGCGTGAGACCGAGTTTCCCTAATCCCAACCACCAGTGCGAATAGACGTGCGGGCGATTAAAGTAATCGAGCGCGTTGGGCCCGTAAGGATCGAGCCCTCGCGCGAGGGCGTCGTTCGACGCCAAAATGGCGAAGGAATCGAGAAACCACACGCCGTAGTGATTGACCCCGACGATCAGAAAAAGCCCCGGGTAAAAAGCAAAGCTGGCAAAGTAAACGGCGGAGATCACCACGAACGTGCACCAGCGGCGGCGCGACCAAAGGGACGCCGTCATGGTAACGCGGAGACAGACTTTGGCCCCAAGGGCGGCGAGGCCGGCGGTTCGTCGATGCCGATCAGGCGGCTGAGGCGCGCATAGCGTCCGCCAAAACGTTTTTCGGCGATCGACTCCAGTCGGTAGCTCGCGGGCATGACGTCGAGAGGATCCACTCCCATTTCACCGAGCGGTGAAGTGGGTCGGAGCGCCTGCGCGACAATGACCTCCCGAAACGTGCCTTCCCGCAGGTGGTAGCTGATCTGGGCGGCGCGTTGGCGCCCCACACCATTGATGATCGTGGGAACGCGCCAGAGCACAAACGGGATCGACGACTTGTTAGAAATGAAGAGCAGCGGGCCCGACCGGCGCCGGAGTTCTTCATACTCCCACTCAATCTCCTGCATCACCAAGTTCTGGCTCGTGTAAGTATGCCGCGCGATGGCCGGAATGCACCAGGTGATCGCCCAGAGCGCCAGCCCTGCCACCGCCCACCGAGTCGCGTTTGCACGCCAAGCGCAAAGCCGGTGCAAGGCGAGCGCCACCAGCAGCGCGAGCAACAAGCAGGTGGGCAGGGCAAAACGCGAGGCCATGATATCATCAAGCCGGCTCCAATAATAAAACATCAACAGCGCGAGATTTGCCGCGATCCCCGCACCGAACGCGACGAGCACGAACATCTCCGGCGTCAGCAGACCGCGACGAGGAGAACGGACCCAGCGCAACCCCGCGATCAGTGCCCACCCGACGGCGAGCGCCCCGAGAATCGAGAGATACCACGAATTCGGAAGATGCGGGCTGAAGTTGAAAAAGAAATTCCACGCACCTTCGAGATTGCCCGGAAGGTAATCCACGCTGAAGCGCGAGGTCTGCCCTTTTTGCAACTGCCAGAGCAACGGCGAGGCCGAGAGCACCCGGTTGTGCCACAAGCAGGGGACGAGAAGGAGTGGCACGCAGATCGTCGGCCACGTGAAAAACACGCGCTGGGCGCGCAGCCAACCGGCCACAATCACTGCGGCCACCGGCACGACAAAAATCGCCGATTCATAGCGGCTCTGGGCCAGCAGCACGGCGCCAAGCACGAGCAGGGAGAGCCGGTCGGGCGAGGGGGCCCGCAAATAGAGGATCGCGATCACCATCACCCCAGCGAGCATCGTAAGGTTATGCAGCTCCATCCCGGCGCCGGAGGCCTGCTGGCCCAGCAGCGGCATCGTGCCGAGTAAGGCGACTGCAAAAAGCGCCGGACCACGGCCGGCGAGCGCGTGGCCCAGCCAGCAGACGAGCGCAAGGCAGACCGGTGCCAAGGCCGCATTGAGCACGAAAGCATTGACCACACGGTAGCCCGATACGTCGTGCAACAAGGACAGCAGAAACGTGAAAAAATAGGGGCGTTTGTCGAAAAACGTGTCGATCGGCAACCACGTACCCCAAAGATCGTAGGCGCGGATGATCGTGCCGATTTCCTTGGTCGCATGCATCTGGAAGGCCGTGCCCTGCAGGACATATTCATCGAAGAGGATCTTGTGCTTGAACGGGTCGCACCAGATCACCACGGCGGTCGTACCCAACACTACGATACCAACCATGCCCGGCGCGCGCACCCACTCCCTCCACACCAACGGGCGCTCCGCCCACACGCGCGCCCCATACACACCGAACAGCGAAAACAGCCCCAGCATGTAGTAATAACCTCCGGCCCCGATCAATTTTTCCGCCTCGGACGGCGTGACCGCGGCAATCCCGAGGACCAACGCCAGTGCCGTCGACAGCACGAACAGCAACGGGCGACGACGATCAGCGGTGTCGCGGAGCAGGATGCACAGCTTGCGGATCACGGTGAGAACGGTCGGCGGGATCGACACGAGAGCTCCTCACGGGAGCATTTTCACAAAATTCTCCAAGTAGGCTTGACGGGCTTTCTCAATTTCCGCCCGGTCTTTCGCGACGACGTGGACCACTGCGTCCGGCTCCGTGAGCGAAACCGCCCCGTCTTTGATTTCCTTGAGCCGACTGAGACGCGTCAGCGTGAGGGTCTGGAGGCGCTCCTCACGGAAGGTCTCCAGCACGAAATCAAGGCCCAAATCATCGCCATCGCGCAAGGTCTTGCTCCCGGTGTCCGGGTCGATGTTGAAACGTTGAAAAACGAAGATGTCGGCGAACGCGCGATTGCGCATCAGGAAGATGAGGGCGGCCCGGCGCGGGCCTTTCGCTTGCAACACCGGCGTCGCAGAAATCTTGTGCGCGATCCAGAGAATGGAGTCGTTATCGATCACGAGATAGTCGCGCCGCGGCTGCCCGGCCATGAATTCGCGACGCCACGCCGTTTCCTTTCCCGGCAGGTATTCCTGCGAATAAGCGTGCGCCGCCATCGAAGGAACACTGCGCGCGAGCAAGCCGAAGACCGCGATCACCAAGAGCCCCCGCACAACCGCCGGCTTGGAAAATTGGGGCACGACCGCGAGCACTGCGACGACCATTCCAAGTTGGGTCGGTAAGCTCAGCCGGCGGATGACGATATTGTCGAACTGGCCGAAAAAATAGCTCATCAGGAGCGCGAACTGCACTGCGAAACCAATCGCGAAAAAAGTCGTGGCAACGCCCGTCGGGGACTCGGTCGCAAGGGAGCGGAGGCGTTTCACCACCAGCAGCGCGAAAAATGGCACTGCGAGGCAACCGCACAGAGACAGCACGAGGGAATTGGGCTGCTCGGCAGCCTTGCCAAAAAAATAATTGAGCGCATGCGAAATATTATCCGGGACGTAACTCAGCGCGAAAGGCGTCGTGGCGCCCGGCTTGCTACCGAGTTCCCACGCGGATACCCGCAGGTCAAAAATCCGGTGCTGAAGCGGATAGTGGATCATCAGCAGCGGTGCGAAGATCACCGGCCAACCGAGCATCGCGCGACCTTCGCGAAACCAAACCCACAGCACGAGCAAAGCAACCGGGAGCAACCAGATCACGGATTCGTAGCGGACCTGAGCCAGCAGGAGCGCAGAAAAACAAAACGCCGTTAACGAGGCAGTATCCATTTTTTCGACATACCGTGCACCGAGCAACATCGTGGTCACAATCATCACGAGATTGAGCAATTCAAACCCTCCGCCCGTCGCATTGTGCGCGAGCAACGGGAGGCCGGCAAAGAGCGCGACCCCGAGCCAGCCGGCGACCCTCCCCGCCAAGAGTCGTCCCGTGGCGTTGACGAGACCAAGGAAGACGAAGGTGAGCGCGCTATTCAGAATAAATACGTTGGCGGGTCGATACCCTGTCAGATCGTGCAACAGCGAAACCAGGAACGGGAAAAAAAGCGGGCGCTTGTCCAGCATACCGTCGAGGATGACAAAGGTCCCTTGGATATCGCTGCCGCGCATCGGCGTGAGGACGGTCTTGTCGAGATGCATGCTCATTGACGTTCCGAGCAGCATGATTTCATCCATCACGATTTTGAAACCGAACGTCTCGTGAACGAGCAAAATGACGCCACCGACGCCGACGAATGCGACCGAGGTCCAGTCGACGGTTCGCCAGCACAGCTCCCGGATTTCATCGGCCCAAGTCTGCCAAAGGGCGTGCAAGAAGATCGCGAAAGCGAGCAGCACGAACCAAAACCCGGCCTTGGAAACGAAGACGATCGCCTGCTGGTCCGGTATCGCCACGAACCCGAGCACCAGGGCCAGAACGGACGAAAGTAAAAACAACCAAGCGCGCCGGTCTTGAACGAAAGGGGCCAAGGAGTCTCGATTCATGCGCAGGAGAAGTATGCGGGTGCGGTCGAAAATGAAAAGCCCGTTGGCGATAAGTATCCGAAATAAAAAGCCGTCCGCCTTTTGGGCGGACGGCTTACGATTAAAAAACGAGCAATCGATTACGGCGCGTAGGTGACCGTGCGGACTCCGGCAATGCCTGCGACCGTGATCGTGATCCCTTGCGTGTAGCTAGCAGGATAGGTCTCGTTGGCTACGAGATTCAGGGCCTTCACATAATTGGAAGCACCGACCAAATTGCCCTGAGTTACGGTCGAAACACCATTCTCGAGGAAATATTGGTCCGCTGCGGCGGCCATTTGGCGTGCATTATTGAGGACCGCTTTGTCCTGCGAGGACGTGCGGACCTTTTGGAACGCAGGAATCGCCATCGCGGCCAAGAGGCCGATGATGACAACGACGATCATGATTTCGACGAGGGTAAAACCCTGGGATGATGTGTTCTTTTTCATGGGATCAACTGATTATTATCTAGGATGGATGATATACGCACAAATGCGAACGACGAGAAGAGTGAACACGGCACGTTTCTATGTTCAAGGTAAAAACCCTGTGCACCGTGCTGTAATCCTACCGTAGCATCACTTAGCGCAGCAAGACCACGGGCCCATATTTGTCCGCTACCCCTTAGCAACACGAGTCTTGCGCGGCGTTACCGCACGTTTTTTCACAATTTTTGGCTTCTCCACAGCCAAAATTTTGGCGACCGAGACGTCGACCGCATCCTTCCAAAGATTCTCGAGCCCGTAATGAGCACGCCGGTCAGCCGAGAAAAGGTGCACCATGAGGTCGAACACA
>CAMATV010000235.1 GCA_945861235.1 Opitutus sp. GAS368 | reverse complement strand
ACGGATCGCCAACGTTCCGGCGCAAACGTGCGGCTGGACTACAAGCTGGGCAAAAACTCGCTGTTGTTCGTCAATAGCTTTTACACCCTGTATGATAATAAAAATCAATTTCAGGGCGGCAACCAAGGCGTTTCTGCTCTCCGCGCGCAGGTGGCCACGCTCGACGCCTCCGGTCGTCCGATTCCGGCCCAAGTGCAGTTTCCCTTCGGGAATCCCAGTTACCGCCCGGGCGGCTTCAACGCCGCCGGGGCCCGGGTCGAGGCGTCCATTCTGCCGGGTTATACCGATCGCGTGACGGAACTGGTCAATTCGACCTACTCGTTTGGCAAGACGCCGACGCATCGATTCACGGAGCGGTATTCCGTTCAGCCCGGCGGTCGCCATCGGTTTGGCCGGCTCGAGGTCGACTACTCCGGAATCTATGAAGAGAGCCCGGCGTGGGAAAGCGGCGTGGACCGGAATCCCGACGCGGTCCGTGGTTACACGGTCACGGTCGCCAATACCTCGTGGCGGCTGGACGGCACCAAAACCAACTCCGCAATGCGCCGTGAACTAACCCAAACCGGTGGCGCCAACGTCCGGAATCCGGCCAGCTGGGTTTTGGGTGGTCTGACCACGCAGGCACTCGATCAAGGGACGAATCTCTATGGTGGACAATTGAACCTGAAGCTCAATTTCAGCCGCCCGGTTCCGGCCTACATTAAAACCGGAGTGAAATACATGAACGAAGAGCGGTATACCAGCAATCCAGCCAAGACCTATGTGTATTCCGGGCCGCAGGGCGCATTTCTCAGTAACTTTATCGATGCATCGCTGCCGAGCAGCATTCCCCTGGGTAAGTGGCATCCGTTCGGTGCGCTTCCGGGTTACCTGGACCTGGGCAAAATCAATCAGTATCGCGAAGCGAACCCTCAGTCCTTCACCGCCAACCCGGCCACTGCGCTGCAAACCGCGCTGGCGAACGCCAAGAATGCGCGGGAGCAGGTTCTCGCGGGCTACATCATGGGAAATATGTTGCTCGGGCCGTTGTCGGTGCTGGGCGGTTTACGGGTCGAAAACACCGCCGCGAGCGGCGAGTCCGCGTTGCAGGATCCACGGGCCGGGCTGATTTTGACGGATCCGGTGCAGCGCACGCAGGCTCAATGGGGAAAGCGGACAGCCGTCGAACGGGACTACACCAATGTGCTGCCCGGGATTCACCTCAAGTATGAGCCAGGAAAAAACTGGCTGATGCGGGGGAGCTATGCCGCGAGCTTTGGCCGGCCGAGCTTCGGATCGATCTACCCCGATACGAGAATCAACTACGAGGCGCAGACCATCACCCGGAACAACCCGGGGGTAAAGCCGCAGGACGCGGCGAACTTCGATGTCAGCATCGAGCGTTACTTCGAGCCGGTCGGAGTCATTTCTGCGGGAGTGTTTATGAAGGAGATCAAGAATTTCATTTTCAACACGGTCGTGCGGATCCCTACGGGCACGGACAACGGGTTTGATGGCGAATACGCTGGATGGGATCTGACGACCCAGGGCAACGGAGGCTTTGCGCGCGTGCGGGGTGCGGAGCTGAATTATTCACAGCAGCTTTCGTTTCTATCTGGGTTCTGGCGCGGCTTTGGGATCTTCGCCAACTACACTTGGCTGGAGACCAACGGCAATTATGGCCGGGTCAACGAGGCGGCCAGCAGCGCGTTGGTCAACTTCACGCCCAGGGTCGCGAGCGCCGGCCTCTCCTACAACCGCGGTCGTTTCAATGCGCGTCTCAACGGAAACTACACGAGCAGTTATTTGCGCACGTATAACGTTGATCCGCTGGCCCGCTCCTATCGCACGCCCCGCACGATGGTCGATGCTAAGGTGGGCTTTCGCTATTCGCGGCGAATCACGTTGTTCGCCGACGCCGCGAACATCTTCAACTCGAAGCAGGAATGGTATTCCGGAGCCTACTCGGAACGGATCACGGATCGGCGCGATCATGGCGTGCGCTTCCAGGCTGGCGTCAACGGCAGCTATTGAACGAGAATTAATTCCTCCGGTCATGGGCCTTCGCAAGATCACCGCCGCTTCGGTTCCCCCAAAAATATCACCTACACCCCACAGCATGCACTTTGACCTAGCGCCTTCGTTTCGCTCCCAGGTGCGACGGGCGATTCTTTTCATCCCCTGCTTCGGTCTCCTTCTCGCGCTGGTCGCGGCTGGCGCATCGACATTTGCCGCCTCCGTGGCAGGGGACACCGGCGCGATTGCAGGCCGCGTGCGGAACGCGGTGACCGGGGCCTATCTGGGCAACGCCAGGGTGACGGTTCCAGGCACGACGCTGCTCGCCTTCACGGACGAGTCGGGCACCTACCGGTTGACCGGTCTAGCAGTCGGCAACGTGACCATCGAGGTATTCTATACCGGACTCGACGTTCAGACCGCGACTGTGACCGTCGTCCCCAACCAGACGTTCGAGCGCAATCTCGAGTTGTCGAGCGTGGCGCGGTATGGTGGCGATGCGAACGTCGTCTCACTCGACCCCTACAAAGTCGCCGCGACGCGCGAAACCGATATCGAGGCTATCGCGATCAACGAGCAACGGTTTGCGCCGAACATCAAGAATGTCGTCTCCACGGCAACTCTTGGCGATCCGCTCGGAGGGAGCTTGGGCGATTTTTTGCGCTATCTCCCCGGCGTGTCGGCCTCCTACGGTGCGCTGGAAACGGAGGGAGTTCTGATTCGCGGGTTTCCCAGCAACATGTCGGTGGTATCGATGGATGGAGTGCAACTGGCGGGCGCGAGTGCCGGCGGCGGGCGCGGCTTCGCTCCCGCGCGGCTGGGAGCGAACAGCGTCTCGCGGGTCGAGGTGACGAAGGTCCCGTTGCCTTCGACTCCGGCAGACACGATGTCGGGGTCGATCAACCTCGTGAGCAAGAGTGCGTTCGAGCGCAGTCGCGCCGAATTCAAGTATCGGATCGGCGTAACGTCCGATGACCAGCGTTTCGCAGTGGGCAAAACCCCGGACCCGAGCGGCCAGTCCTCCTCAAAGCTGTATCCTGATTTCGATTTCGATTACACCCTGCCGTTGGGCAAGAATCTCGGCATCGTCGTGACGGGGATGACGTCGAAGATCTCCCACGAGACTGACACGTGGTATACGGACTACCTGACGAGCGGAACGGGTACCAATGCCACGCCCGCCAACCCTTATCTCTGGCAGAATCGCAACCAGGAGGTTTCGCGCAACTACGAGCGCGATTCCGTCTCGGGCAAGGTCGACTGGCGGGTGACGCCCCATTCCATCCTCTCGTTGGGGGCCATGGTGTCCTATTACTATGCGGTAAACTGGAACTCGAACTTCAATCTGGCCGCCGGCAATGTCGGAACGCCGACGGTGGCGGGAGGCACCGCTC
Organism: Opitutus sp. GAS368; assembly: GCA_945861235.1. Lineage (GTDB taxonomy): Bacteria > Verrucomicrobiota > Verrucomicrobiia > Opitutales > Opitutaceae > GAS368. The sequence goes on along the minus strand of CAMATV010000235.1, from coordinate 2,166 downwards.
TCTCCTTCACGCCCGAGCAGACCATTGGTGCCACCGGGCGCGGTAGCGTTCCCATGGCTTATAGTTTCTCCGAAAGCGGCGGGCTCAACCAATCCGCCAATATCAGGTATCGCCTGGACGATGGCATTTGGAAAATCCAGTCGTCGGTCAGCCGATCGAACTCCAAGTCATGGCGGCGCGACACGGACCGGGGATTTTTCAACTCCCTGACGGTCGGCCTGAGAATGCCGGTGCGGGTTTCATTCTTAAACGTCAGCCGCGGCCGGGTGGGAGACTTTCAGGTCCTTGATAACAACAGCCAAGCCGTCGATGTCTTCGATATCAACAACTACACCCTGACCGCCGCCAGCAACACGCCGAATACCGATGTGCGCGCGACCATCGCCAATGAGGATCTCGATGTCCGGCGGCAGATAAACGGATTTTCATTTCCTGCCGCGATCCAGATCGGCGGTATGCGTCGAAGCCAGACGAACGACGACAAGCGGATGAACGGCCGGGCGTGGAATTACAACGGGATCAACGGATCGCTGTCCGCCGCGCCGTATCTTTCGGATGTGTATTATGGAGAGCGCAAGCTGGGTTCATACGAATCGAAGCCGTTCGTGCCTTGGGTTTCACCCTACAAGGTATGGTCGGCGCTCAAGGCCAACCCGAGCCTATTCTCCCGAACGCTCGCCCAGCAGCGCACGACTTTGGTGAACAACATCACGACCTCCAAATATATCAGGGAGGACGTCGCGGCGCTCTATGCCCAAGCGGAGATGCGGTTGTTCCGCAACCGACTGAGCGTGGTGACGGGGGTGCGGAGAGAGGCCACGACGGATGAGGGCGTGGGACCGTTACAAGATCCGAACGCGGTGTTTGTGCGCAACGCCAACGGTACCTTTGCCCATACGGCGGCCGGGGCCAAGATTCGCAAGCCGGAGGCGGGAGCGGCCGGCTCGCTCGATGAGGTCGATCTCATTTACCGCGAGCGCGCCGCCCGGGCCGAACGTTCTTATCACGGCTACTATCCCAGTTTTCATCTGACGTTTAATGCGACCGACAAACTGCAACTCCGCGCCGCCTATGCCAAGACCTACGGGCGACCGGATTTCGCCAACATCATCCCGAACACCACCGTCAATCAGGACGACAACAACAATCCGGATATCACTACCGGGAGAATCAGCTTCAGCAACGCTGGGTTGAAGCCGTGGATGGCGGACAACTATGATCTGTCAGTCGAATACTATACGCAGACGGGAGGCGTCGTCAGTGGGGGCGTATTCTTGAAGGACATCACGAACTTCTTCGGTAACTACGTCAAAATCGCGACGGCCCAGGACCTCGCTGATCTCGGACTGGATCCCCAGTATGTAGGCTGGCAGGTCACGACCCAGTTGAACGCCGGCTCGGCGCGGGTCAAAGGCGCGGAGGTGAACCTACGGCATTCGCTGGTGCCCTTCGGTGCCTGGGGGCGGCACGTGATTGTTTTTGCGAATGCGACCAAGCTGAGGCTGGAGGGCAGCGGATATGCTGACTTCACCGGTTTCCTGCCTGAAGCGGTCAACTGGGGCTTCACGGTGAACAAGAGCCGGGCGACCTCTATAGCCAAATGGAGCTACCGCGGCGAACAAAAGGCCGTCGCGTATCCAACCATAGGTCCGGACGGTTTTCGGTATCCGCAGCCGCGCACCCAGCTGGATCTGAGTTTGGATTATCAGGTTTCGAGGCGCGTGCTCCTCTACCTTAACGTGCGCAACGCCACGAACGTCGTGCAGCTGGAAAATACGCGGGGATCGCAGACGCCGCGCTATGCGCAGGAATTCTATCACGGCGTGTTCAACCGCATCATCACCGTCGGCGTGAAAGGTTCATTCTGAACATGGCTGCCGCGAATCGGAAAACTCATGCCGCCACCCAGCCCCGCCTCGTCTTCGCGGGCGCCATGGTGGCTTTCGCGAGTGCGATGGCCGGCGCGGCCGAGCCGGTTGACTTCGGTCGCGAAATCCTGCCGATCTTTTCGAATCATTGTTATCACTGCCACGGTCCCGACGAGCAGGAGCGCAAGGCGAAGCTGCGACTCGATACCCGGGAGGGCGTGCTCGGTGCCGGCAAGAGCGGCGCGATCGCGGTGATTCCCGGCCGGAGCACGGAAAGCGAATTGGTTCTGCGGATCAC
>CAMATV010000234.1 GCA_945861235.1 Opitutus sp. GAS368 | reverse complement strand
TACATTCCGTTTCTCAATTGGGACACGCACGAAAACGGCCACGCTCGCCTCGTGGGGATGAAACAGATGATCGACGCGCCCATCGCGCAGCTGGTGCGCGACCTCGACGAGCGCGGGTTGCTCGACCGCACACTCGTCGTCGTCGCGAGCGAGTTCAGCCGCGACATGATGTTGGAGGGCAAACCAGAGAAAGCGGTTAAGGATCAGGTCGTGGTACCAACGGTCATCAACGACGAAAAATTCTACGGTATGCACCGGCATTTTACGGCGGCGGGCAGCGTGTTGCTGTTTGGCGGCGGGATGAAACGCGGGCACGTCCATGGGGTGACCGCTGACGAGCGGCCGTGTCGGACGATTAAGGATCCGGTGACGATTTCCGATCTGCACGCGACGATCTACCGCGCGATGGGCATTCCGCCCAACCACGGCTACGACGTGGAAAAGCGGCCCTTCTACGTGACGAGCGACGGCAAAGGAAAAGCGGTGCGGGAGTTGTTCGCGTAGTTCATGGTCGGATACGTTGATTGTGCCGCGGTTCAGGGTAAGGAAGAGTGGTGCCTGTTCCAGAGCGCATTGCCGGTGTCGGCGGGCGCCGGCTGATGGGTATTTTTCTGGAACGTGGCTTTCGCGGCGATGGCGTCGAGTTCCGGCGTCCGCTTGAGATTCTTTGCCAAATACTCGCCGACGCTTGTTTCAGCCGGACCTGGATTGCGCTTTTCCAATTTCGATCTGTGGGTTGCGATTTCTTGGAGCTAAAGGAGACCCTCATTCCCGCAAATTTCGGCGCCGCAGGGTTTTGATCCCCCCGCGACGCCTGCTCTAAAATCGGCTACGACCGCAGCGCCACGGGTGGCCCCAATACCTCACGCAGCACCATCGCGCGCCGCAAGCTGCGCGGATCACGCAAATCATGGCGCAGTTCGTTACTCACCAGATCACGGCGGGCGACGACAGCTTCGCCCTCGGCGACCACCGCCGCACGACGCGCCGCAAACACACGCTGCTCGTTCAACGATTGCAGCTCCAGCGCGAGCTGCTCTTGCCGCACCAACGAAGCCTCCCTCGTCTTGGTCGCGCTGGAGTGGGCGGTCTCGGCCTGCCGCGACGGCCCGGGCGGCTGCAAAGGCGGCGGCATTTCCAATTCGGGCGGTTCTGCAAGCGGCGGCGATCGGAATGACCGCTCCTCTTCCGGCTCCGGTAGTGTGGTGGGGGCGCTCAACTCCGGCGGGACCGCGTCGCCACGCCGCTCGGCGATCATCCTCCGAACCTTTTCACGCACCTGTTCATTCCGGATCTCGCTTTCGGCGTCGGTATCAGCCGCCGACAGCGCGGCCGGTTGTTGGGCTCGGCGCTGCGCGGCCGCTTGCTCCTCTGCCGCCTTGGCCGCGGCCTCCCGCTGGGAATTCAGCCAGAAGGCAATCGCACCGGCGATGGCGATAATGACCTGAATATTATCGATGATCCATTTCATGTCGGGAAAAAGTTGAACGGATCACCCCCTGTTCGCCGAAGCGAACCTCGGGAGCGACGCGCCCGTCCGATCATTTTTTGCCCTCGGGCGTGGCGATACTTTGGCGCATCGCGGAGTCGGCCTGCACGTTTTCCATCTTGTAGTAATCCATGACGCCCAGCCGGCCGGAGCGAAACGCTTCAGCCATGGCTTTCGGCACTTCGGCCTGGGCGCGCACGACTTCGGCCTGCATCTCCTGTACGCGCGCTTTCATTTCCTGCTCGACGGCCACGGCTGCCGCCCGGCGAATTTCCGCCTGCGCCTGCGCGATGCTTTTGTTCGCCTCGGCCTGCGCTTCCTGGAGCTTCGCGCCCACGTTCTCGCCGACGTCCACGTCGGCGATGTCGATCGAAAGAATCTCGAACGCCGTGCCGACATCGAGGCCGCGCGCCAGCACGGTTTTTGAAATTCTATCCGGCGACTCAAGCACGGTCTTGTAGGTTTCCGACGTGCCGATGGTGGAGACGATACCTTCGCCGACGCGCGCGATAATCGTCTCTTCTTTGGCGCCGCCGACAAAGCGGTCGAGGTGGGTGCGCACGGTCACCCGGGCTTTTACTTTCACCTGGATACCGTCCTTGGCCACGCCGTCGATGGTCGTGCGACCGCTCGCGGGATTTGGGCAATCAATCACTTTTGGATCGACGGAAGTGCGCACCGCTTCGAGCACGGATTTGCCCGATCCCTTGGTCGCGAGATCGATCGCACAGGCGCGGTCCCAGTCCAGCTCGATGCCGGCCTTGCGGGCGGCGATCAGCGCCTGGATCGTCGGCACCACATTGCCCCCGGCGAGAAAGTGCGCGGCGATCGTGTCGGTGGATAGCTCGATGCCGGCCTTCACCGCGGTGATGCGGGCGTCGACGACGAGATTGTAGGGCACGCCACCGAGGCGCATACCGAGCAAGTTGGCAAAGCCCACGGGCGCGCCGTTGAGCTTGGCCTTCAGCCAAGTGTTGATGAAAGCGATGACGATAAAACCGATGATCAGCGCGGGCACGCCGATCAGGGCGAGGAGGAATAATGAAGGCATGGCAGGATTTAGGTTTTGGTGACGATGAGGCGGAAATTATCCAGGCCGGTGACGCGCAACGCTGCGCCTTTGGCCACAAATCCGGCGGGCGAAAACGCCTCATAGCGCTTTCCCTCCACGCACACGAAACCCGTCGGCATCAGCGGGGTTTCCGCTTCGGCGTTTTTGCCCACGATTTCAGCGGCCGCCAGCGGTGGCTGACTGGTGCCATCGACGGCCGTTTGCACCGTCATGCTTTTGCCCAGTCGCGTTTTCGGCAGCCAGACCAACTCTGTGTAAACCGTCAGACCGAGCAGCAAGAGCGCCGTGACCGTGGCCACCAGGCCCCCGCTCGCGCCCAGCTTTACGAACGCCACGCCGCAGCCGGCCGCCATCGCCAGGCCGCCGATGAAGCCCAGCACGCCGCCCGGCACGAAGACCTCGGCCGCCAGCAAAATCACTCCGACCAGAAAAAGGAGCGCAATCGCGTTCATGCGTCGGCCCTTTCCACCACCAGCCCGAAATCCGTGCGTCCGCACACGATGACCGTCGCGCCCGCGTCGATGGAGCCGACCGCGACCGATGCTTCGTAGCGTCGTCCGTCAATTTCTACCTGCCCGCTCGGAAATAATCCCGTCGCGGCCACGCCACGTTGTCCGACCAAGGCCGACAGGCCAACCGCCGCAGGCGAGCCGCCCGAATTTTGCGCCGTGCCGACAATCACCGCTCCCACCGCCAGCCGATCCCAGAACCAGCCGTCCGGGATAAAGCGGATCAACGCCAAGCCCAGCCCAACGGCCAACGCCAGCGCAAGTCCGAGATTCTGCAACGGCCCCACGAACACATCGCCCGACCATGCCACCGTGATCGGCTCGTTCGGCCAAAGATCGGCCATCGCCCACACCAGCGAGCCGATCATGAGCAGCAGGCCAGCCAAGGCCGCCACGATCACGCCCGGGAAGAAGATCACCTCCGCCAAGAGCAACAACAGGCCGAGCGAGAAAACCAAAATGGGCTCATGCCCTGAAAGCCCGGCGACGTAGCTCCCGAGAAACACCACCCCGAGCAGTAGAAACCCGGAAATCCCCACTATTCCGAAACTAGGACTCTTAAACTCAATGAACAGTGCCAGCAGTCCCAACCCCATCAGGATCGGCGAAATCGTGTTGAGCAGCACCGCCAGCCGTTCCGACCATGTGATCTCCAGCCGTTTCACCGTGTAACCGCCGGCCCCAAACTTCTTGGTCAAAAGCTCTTCCATTGTCTTGGCTGTGCCGGCGGAGAGCAGCGCCCGGGGCGGATGACCGTAGGCCTTGGCCGATTCGCTTGCCGTCAGTGAGAGCAACTCACCCTTGGCCTTCAACACTTCGCCCTCGATCTTCAATTCATAATCCGAATCCACCATCGCCGAAATCACCTGCCCTCGGTAGCCCTTCCCCTCGGAGATCGAGCGCAAGCGGGCTTTCAGGTAGCTCACGATTTTCATCTTCATCGTTGCGTCCACTTCTTGCCCCGTGCCCGAGACCGGTGCGGCCGCACCGATGATCCCGTCGGGCGAGAACCAAATTTCGCCGGTCATGGCCGCAATAAACGCTCCGGCCGAAATCGCCTCGTTGTTCACGTAGGTCACTGTCTCGCTGGGAAACTTCCCGAGCGCTTCCATGATTTCGAAGGTCACGTTCAAAGCGCCGCCGGGGGTTTTCATGTCGAGGACAACCGCATCTGCTTTTTCGTCGATCGCCTCCTTGAGACCGCGCCGCAAGATGTAGAGCACGGGCGACGCGATCTCGCCCTCGACTGGAATGACGACGACCCGCTTCGGCATCGTCGCGATCGCCGGCACCACCGCATCGGCCGGGATCGGTGAAACGGCTGGGGCCGCCGAGCCGTCCACCGGCCCTGAAACCGGCACGGGCACCGCCCCGAGCGAGAGCGCGCATCCGGCGAGCATCAAAACTAAACCACGGAGAAACATCGTGCGTTACGGATAGGCGTCCGCTGGCCTCATGCAAGCGCCACCCGCTTGGAGCCGCCGTCATCTGTTTCCAGAAATCCCCCGCAACCGCGAGGGCCTGACCGGAGTGCCCCATGATTTAGGCCGGCTTAGTGTTGGCCTCACCGAGTGCAGCAGGAGTTTGACGGCCGGTACGTGCCGGCCGCACGTGGCTTTCTTCAAGCCGTCGGCGAGGACGACGAGCCGGCGGTGACAGGGCACGACGCCAAAATGGATTTTGAGCACGCGGCGGCTCCAGAGGCGGGCGAACGTGTCGGGGCAGAGCGCGGGATTGTGAAAAATTCCAGCGGGCAGCCGTCGCAGCGGGCGCGCAGGCCTGCGAGGGCGAGGACCAGCCGGTAAAAAGTGCGGCAGCGGGGACACGCGGAACGCGGTTGCGACAGGATCGACCACCCGTGGAACTCAAGCGGCCTAGGGAGGGTGGAGCCCGCCCGCACAGTATAGTACTTAGATACTATCAGCCTAACATCTACCGGCCCGGAAGAAACCCATCGCCGAGGGACCCGCCCACGCTCGACTTGGCCGCGCCGTGAGGGGAGCCGCTGCCTCTTGCCAAGTCCGCCGCTCGCCCGCTGGCAGGCCCAGCTTGTCCAAACCCAGACGGACCTGCTTTATCTCGGACCGATGCTGCCTGGTTCGCTCAGCCGGCAATACAAGGATCCGGCGGCCGCGACCGGGGCCGATGGGCAGCTCAGTTACGCCGATCACATGCGCAGCCGCGCTCGTTCTGTCCGGCCCGAAGCGGTGGCCCACCTCCAACCCCTGCTCGCCAACTTCCGGCGCTTCCTTGGGCTGGTCGACCGCTGCGTCGATCTTTCCCTCAAAGATCGTATGGTCGTTTTGTTTCCTCATCCCGACTCCATTGCAGCCTGATTTGCGCGATTTAGGGTGGCAGGAGGTGTGGACTCGGCGGTGATCTCTTCCCATCGGTAATATGGCTAAAAAATCGGTGACCAAATGAGCGGGGGGCTCAAGGCGAATGGCCCGTCGGTTGAGCCAGCGTTGAAGGGTTTTGAAACGATCCCATGGCTGGCTGATTTGACGAAGTCAGGCGCCGGACGAAACGAAGATTTACGGGCGGCGGAATACGCGCTGCGAAAGCAGCCT
>CAMATV010000233.1 GCA_945861235.1 Opitutus sp. GAS368 | reverse complement strand
ATTTGATCGGCATAATAATTGCCGGCGTTCTCGGGTTTGCCGGGGCGGTTCCAGACGATCTGATAATCCCAGTCACGGCCGAAGCCCGTGTCGGTGCCGGTGTGCCACTTGCCGATTTGCGCGGTGTGGTAGCCCTGTTTTCGAAACTGCGCCGGCACGAACGGCGTCTGGGCGGGATCGTAACGGCTGCCGGGATATTCGCCGGCCATCGTCATGCTCTGGACGCCGTGTTGCAGGCGGCCCGTGAGCAGAGAGGCGCGCGACGGCATGCACCACGCGCCGAGATAGCTCCGTTCGAAGCGCACGCCGCGTTGCGCGAGGCGGTCGACGTGCGGCGTTTTGATCCAGTCCGGGCCGGCGCCGTAGCTGCCGAGGGTTTTGTAAGACTGGTCGTCGGCGTAGATGAAGAGAATGTTGGGCCGCTTGGCGGCAGGCGCGTCGGCGGCAACGGCGCGTACCGCGAAGGAGATCAGGGCGACGGTGATGACGACGGCTCGGTGAAGGAGTGCTGGCATAATAGTGGGGGGTGGGCGGGGCGCGGTTGACGGATCGGGGTGAAGGAGGGGTTATCGTGGGTCGTTACTTATTCGCTTTTTTCTTTCCCTGGCGGGCCGGCTTGGCGTCGTCCTCGTCGCCGGGGCCGCCGGCACCTTTGTGCGGCGCATTTTTTTCGGGCAGCCATTTCGCGAGTTCGGCCTGGGTGCGGGCATACTCGGGCTTGCCGGCGAGATTGGTCCATTCATACGGGTCTTTGACTTCGTCGTAGAGTTCTTCGCCGCCGTCGGCGTAGCGGATGTAGCGCCATTGCTCGGTGCGCACCGTGTGATTCTTGAAACCGTGGGTGGTGATCGCGGGGCGATCCCACGCGGCTTGCGGATCGCGCAACAGCGGGACGATGCTCGGGCCCTCGACGTGTGCGGGAATGGGGAGGCCGGCCAGTTCGCACAGTGTCGGATAAATACTCATGAAATCCACGGTGCGATTGGACATCCCACCGGCACGAGTAACACCCGGTGCTACGATGATGAACGGAGCGCGCGTGGGCTCCTCCCAGAGCGCGAATTTTCGCCAGTGATCTTTTTCGCCGAGCGACCAGCCGTGGTCGCCCCAAAAAACGATGATGGTGTTGTCGCGCTGCGGACTTCGGTCATAGGCATCGAGCAAGCGGCCGATGTTCATATCGGTGTAGGCGATGGTCGCGAGATACGATTGGATGGCGTGCTTCCAATTGCCGTCGCGCACGAAGCGCGCGTGGTCCTGCGCGGCCTTGGCCATCTTTTTTCCGCCGGCTGGAATGTCGTCGAGGTCGTCTTTTTTGTAGGGCGGGAGCTGGATGGTCTCGAGGGGAAACTGCTCGTAATATTTGCGCGGTACCGTGAACGGCAGGTGCGGTTTGTGCAGGCCGCAGGCGATGAAGAACGGCTGGCTCGACGGATTTTTTAGGCGCTCGATCGAGTAGTTCACCGTCTGCCAGTCCATGATATCCTCGTCCTTGAGATCGCGCTTCACGGGTTCGTGAAAACCTTCGTCCTTGGTCACGCCCTTGCCTTGCGCGGACAGACCGGTCGAGTCCATGTACTCGCTCCACTCCGAGGGGAAATATTGGTCGCTGTGGTAGATCTTCCCCGCGCCAGAGACGCGATAGCCGGCTTTAAGGAACTGCTTCGTGAGGCCCTGGCCCTCGGGCAAGAGCGTCTTCCACTTGTCACCGTTGTAGTAGAGTCCGGTGGTCCACGGGCGCTGTCCGCCCATGAGCGCACCACGGGCGGGTTCGCAGGCGGGGACGGCGCAATAGGCGTGGCGAAACGCGACGCCCATGCGCGCGAGACGGTCGATGTTGGGCGTCTTGGTCTGCGGATTGCGCCCGAGGTAGCCGACCCAGTGATTGAGATCGTCGACGGCGATGAAGAGGACATTGGGACGCTTGGCCGTGGTGGCGTCAGCGGAAAAAGCCCGTGCGACCACGCACGCGAATGCGGCGGCAACGACGAGCGAACGGCAGAGGGAGGCATGCATGGGAAAGGTGCGGAGTGGGGGACGTGACCGGGTACGGTTGAGGTGAGGGGCCGGCGGACCGTAGTGGAATCGGGTGACATGGAAACTGGAAATTCATTTGGCAACGCGTGCCGTGCGCCGCACAACCGTTTCCGAAATTCATTCTTCCTGTCTCCCGTCCACCCCACCATCCCTGAGCCGACGACGACCTTCCTTCATGAAATCCCGCGTTATCCCTTTCCTGATGTTTTTCTTGGCCCCTTGCGTCGCACTGCCGGCGGCCGCGGCGGCGAAGTCATCCAAGCCCAATTTCATCGTCATCCTCTCCGACGATCAGAGCTGGGTGGGGACGTCGCAGCGCATGATTCCGGGCAACCCCGAGACGGCGAGCGACTATTTCCGCACGCCGAACATCGAGCGCCTCGCGGCCCAGGGGATGATCTTCTCGAGCGGCTACTCGCCCGCGCCGTTTTGCTGCCCCACGCGGCGGAGTCTGCAAGTTTCGCAGACGCCGGCGCGGCATGAGTATCAAGCCGACCGCGAGGGTTGGCCCGCCGTCTACCGGCAGCAGTTGAACATTCCGCGCATGCTCAAGGCCGCGGACCCGAGCTACCGCGCCGCGCATTTCGGCAAATGGGATCATCGCTACGACAAGATCACGCCCGTCGAACAAGGCTACGACGTGAGCGACGGACCGACCGGGAACGCCAATGGAAACGGTTTGGGCGAAGGCTCCGGGGCTGGCAGCAAAACCGGCAAGACCTCCGAACTCAAAGACCCCAAGCTGGTCAGCAGTCTCACCGAGCGGGCGAGTGCGTTTATGGAGGAGCAGGTGCGGGCGGGCCGGCCGTTTTATTTGCAGGTCTCTCACTATGCGGTGCACCTCGACATCCAGCACAGCGCGGCGGCGCTGGAGCGTGTGAAGGCGCGGCCGGCCGGGAAAAAACACAATTTGCCGGAGTTTGCCGCGATGACCGAAGACCTCGACGCGGCCGTCGGCCGCCTCGTGGAAAAAGTCCGCATGCTCGGGCTGTTTGAAAACACGTATGTTTTCTACCTCTCCGACAACGGTGGACGCAGCAGCCTGCCCGGCAGCAAAGACCTCGGCCTCGGTTTGAACCACCCGCTGCGCGGCGCGAAATCGAACATGTATGAAGGCGGGATTCGCGTGCCGTTTTTCGTGCTCGGCCCCGGCGTAAAGGCCGGGAGCGTGAGCAACGTGCCGGTGACCGGGCTCGATTTCCTGCCGACGATGGCCGAACTCGCCGGCTACCAACCCACGCTCCCCGCGACGATCGACGGCGGCAGCATCACCTCCGTGCTGCGTAATGCCGGCGTGGGCGAAGTGAAACGTCAGCGGCCTTATTTGATCTTTCATCAGGCGGTTGATCGCAACGCGCAGTCGGCGCTGCGTTGGGGTAATCTCAAATTGGTGAAGACGTGGAAGACGGGAAAACTTGAGTTGTTCGATCTCTCGAAAGATCTCAGCGAGGCGAACGACCTCTCCGCGAAAATGCCGGAGAAGACCAAGGAACTGGATCAGACGCTGACGGCGTTTCTCACGCAGGTGAAGGCGACGACCGTGCAGACGAAGATCGGGAAGGACGAGTAGTCCGGACCCAAGTCGGATACCGCTTGGCGTTCACGGCGACGCCACGCTCATCGCCCGCATCGAGGCCGCCATGCAGGATCGGTGAGGGTTTGCGCCGAAAAAAATGTTCGGCGGCATGGCTTGGATGCTCCACGGCAACAGGTGTGTCGTCATCTGGCACGACAGTCTCGTCGTCCGGTGCGGGCCGACGGACTGGGCCGACCACTTGAAAAAGAAACACGCCCGCGAAATGGACATCAAGGGCCGCAGCATGAAGGGCTGGTTGCTCGTCGACGCGCCGGCGATCGCGCCGCCCGCCCGGCTGAAGGCGTGGCTGGAGATTTCCCCGGCCTTCGTCGCCACGCTGCCCCGCAAATAGCCGGCTCGGATCGCCGAGCCCGCGGTGTGGCGCACCTGAAACCGACGGCGATCAACGTTTCGAGGGATTGCAGGGACGCCGGGGGAGAGCAAAAACAGGCGCCACACGCCGGGCAGCTAGGCTGCGGAACCAGCTGCGACTTTGGAAATTTTATGACCGCAGAAATTTATGCGCGATCGTTTGTCGGAACTGGGGTAGAAAGATTTTCCGGAAGAATCGGTGTGATCCCTCTTTCACGTTCTCGGCGGAAGGATGCCGCGTGGAGTGTTCAACCTCCTGCAGTCATGTTCTCAAGCCACGGCTTCGAGCACGGCTTTCGGATGCTTGGCGGCCACGCGCAGGAGCACGCGAGCGGCTCCGGTGGGCTGGCGGCGGCCCTGCTCCCAATTGCGCAGCGTCGCCGGACTGATGCCGAAGGCGGAGGAAAACGCTTTCTGGCTCAGGCGGAGTTTGGTGCGGATGGCGATGACCGAATCCGGATGAATGTGATCCACCCGTGAAGCTGTCTTTTTATTCCCGCGCAGGTAAGAGCCGGCTTCGCGGATGCCTTGGAGGAGGTTTTGAAAATCAGCTTCTTTCATGGGAATTCGGACTTAACGAGGTGAGCGAGAATCTGCAGTTGGCGGCGATCGAGATCGTTGCGCTCGTTTTTCGCGAACGCGACGATAAGGAGAATGAGGTGTTGAGAAGTGACGTGATAATAGATGACGCGGGCGCCGCCCCGCGTGCCCCGACCTTTGGCGGGTCGGCGCAGTTTACGGAGACCGCGGCCGCCGGGAATCAAGTCGCCCAGATGCGGATGCGCGACGAGAAGCATCTCCAAATCCAAGATGTCCGCTTCGGACAAAAGACCGGCGACGGATTTCTCAAAGGCAGGGAATCGGACGAATTCCACCGAGGGAAGGTGCGCCATTGGCGTAGCGTGTCAAGAGGGCGCGAGTGACACCTTTTTCAAAGCGAAAAATCCCCGCTGAGTTGGCACGGAGCGAGCGGGCGGCGCAGCTCAGATTTTGCGCAAGGTTGGGTTGGGGCCCACGACCTCTCGGCGAGCAGGCCGGAGAAAACCAAGGAACTGGATCAGACCCTGACAGCGTTTCTCACCGAGGTGAAGGCGACGACCGTGCAGACGAAGATCGGGAAGGACGAGTGAGTGTTCGGTGGCAGAACAGGCGCTCCTCTGAAAATCGGGAGAGGCGCGGTAAACTCATGGGCGTCGCTCCAGGATTACTCTGTTAAGTTCATTACCAAAAAAACCGAATTTCCGTGGGGAGTGTCACGTGATACGTGACACTTTTAAGAAACGTTTTTTCAGAGGAAAATAACAGAGTAATACTAGGGCCGCGCCCCGGTTGCACGATTCACCAGCAAGCGAAACGCGGAACCGGGCCTGGATATTTTTCCGTCGGCGACCTCGGCTTCCGTGAATCGCGCTAGGAGGATCTCACGATCGGATTCCCGATTGTGGTCGTAGATTACGTAGATGATGCCGTCGGGGCCTTGATCGGCGTCCGGGTAGGAAACGACGAGGCGGTCGTCGAGCAGCAAGCCGCCCTTCCACGTGAGGCCATCGTCCGATGAGAGATAGGCTGTGAGGTGCGACCGCTGACGCCATGAGGGCTGGACGCGGCCGGCGACGAGCCACGGCTGATCCATCGGCGGATTGTGTTTTACGAGCAG
>CAMATV010000232.1 GCA_945861235.1 Opitutus sp. GAS368 | reverse complement strand
GGTATGGTATTTCGCGACGGAAAGCGGCCCAATGTGCGCGGCTTTTTACGCCATGATGCGAGCGCCTCCTACCGCACGAAACTCTTCAATAAGAGTGTCTCGATCGTGCTGCGCGTTCAAAACGTGCAAGACATCATGTACTGGCAGGGTAACCAGGCTCGCGGTGCGCCCCGCACCACGTCGCTCCAACTCACCACGAGGTTCTAAAGCTGCGTCGCAGACAACGGGGCACGGTTGGCGAGGTGCAGAAGGAAACAAAAAGGATTTTAATGCCAAACCTCGTCGGCTTGCTTCCGTGTCAATAATCAAACCGTGACCCCTTCCGCTTTTCTCGGAGTTGGACGCGAAGCTCATCCGCTACGCCGACGACTTCGTGTTGATGTGCCGCCCCGGCAGCGGCGGCGCGATGTTGGAGCGACTGAAAAAGTATGTGGCCGCCAAGCGACTGACACTGAACGAAGCGAAAACCCGGCTGGTGAACTTCCAGCAGGATTCCTTCCGCTTCCTCGGTTTCGACTTCGCGTGGCGACGCAGTCCGCGCACGGGCAACCGCTTCGTGCACGTGGAACCCAGCCCCAAAGCGCGGCTGCACCTGCGGGAAGCCGTCCGTGAAGAACTCAATCACTGGACGAAACACCGCAGTTGCGCCGAGGCAGTCAGACGGGTGAATCGCATCACCCGCGGCTGGTCCAACTACTACCACTACGGACACAGCACCCGCGTGTTTGGCCGCCAGCAAGTCTGGCTGCAAAACCGCGTGCGGCGGTGGCTGTGGCGGAAGTATGACTGCACGCATGGGCTGTTCAGTTTCTTCACCGACGAACGTCTGCTCGGACAATATCAACTCTGGTCGCTTCCTCGGACGTGCGCCTGGCGCCGATAGCTTTGCGACGTATATTCTCGGAAAGCCGGATGCGGGAAATCCGCCTGTCCGGTTTGATGAGGGGCGGGAGTTGGCTGACTCACCTCGGCCAGCTCCTGCCTACTCTACCCCCTTCGGCTCAGGCCGTTGGCAAGTGTCACCTATCTCGCCGGATCGAACCATCAATCGCAGGTCCGTGTCGCGGTTGGCTCGAGAACGGACTAAACGGGGCGAGCTTCTTCGAACAGAGAAGCGGGCATTGCGTGCTTCAAATCCCAGGTAATGGCTATAGGGCGATCACCTTGGATATCGATTATTCGATCAGCGGGACCAAGAAAGATGAATGGGGCCGTTTCATCTTCTAGGCGTTTTTCTAACCTTGCGAAAAATAAGATGGTATAGCCTCGGTCGATAAAATGCAGGTAATTCTGGCCGGTTGCGCTGGCTTGAGTGGTGTTGGACTGGCTTTCCCAGTGCAGTAGTTGGCGGCTAATCGGGTAGTCGCGATACTGTGTAGTCGGTGAAAAATCCTCCTCCGATTTCCGAAAAGTAACGAGGTGAACGTAACATTTGAAGTGCTCGGCATGGAGCACCCCAACGCCAGTAGGACCTGTTTTCTCCAAACTGCAGAGGCCGAGGGCGGACTTTATTTCGGCCGAGCCATATGCTGCGTGAAGCTGAAGATTGCAGGGGAAGGGAAGCGCAATCGATGAGGTCGCGAATTCGTGTTGAGCGCGGCGCCAAGCGGCGATCTGGAGCAGATCGTGACGACAGGCGGCGTTCCGGTGCCATTTGGCAAACGACTCGTCGATGGTCGTAATTCCGACTTCCCCTGCTTTTTTACCCCACAATAAATAATGTAAACGAAGCGCGTCCGATGCGTCGAAGGCGAGGGCCTGTCCCGCAGTGGAATCGGCTCCCGCAATCCTGATAAGTTGATCGAGGGTGTTCGGGTCCGTGCGCAGGAGCACTCGGCGCAGTGTTTGTCTACATTCGTTGAGGTCGGGGTCTGTTGGCGCGGGTTTGTGTTGGGCTAGCGACAACCACTCAGACCAGGTTTTGTTTCTAAGTAAGGTCAGCGGCGATATGCCAGTGGCGCGGACAAAATTCGCAAAGTTCAGCGGAGAAGCGTTGTCTTGTTCGAACGTCGCTACGCTTTCCCTAACGAGAGTTTCGAAGTTCCGAAGACTTTCACGAATATTGGTGAGCACGTGCTCACGGGCAACACGCTCAAGTTGGATGTTACAGCCGGGAGGTAGATGAGGAAAATCCTTTTCCACCTCCCGATCCATACGTTGGCGATCTCGATTGAGCAGGGCAGCAAACTTTCGGTCGAGCCGGTAGCGACGATGGCTTTGGCCTATGAAATCAAGAACAGTAAGGCAGTCTTTGTCGGGATGATGTCGCAGCCCGCGGCCAAGTTGCTGGAGAAATACAGTGAGGCTTTCTGTCGGGCGGAGGAACATCACCAGATTGATTTCCGGGACGTCTACTCCTTCGCTAAAAACATCGACGGTGAAAACAAATGGGACGCGGCCGGCACGAAAATCGCGCACCAGTTGAGCACGTTCGGCAGGAGGGGTCTCACCGACGATGACCGCAGACTTATGGCCTGCCTCCCGAAATGCCTCAGCCATGTAACGGGCGTGCTCCACGCTCGCACAAAATCCGACGGCACGTGTGCGAGATAGGTTGGGTTGGTAGCGAAGGAGGCTACTCAGGATTACGTCTAGGCGCTGGCGGGCACGAATGTCGGAGCCAGTATAGACGTCGGTGAGTGCTTTGACGTCATATTTTCCATTTCGCCAAAAACTTTGATCGGCGAGGGCGACCGGATCGGTAACTCCGAAATAGTGGAACGGACACAGAAGTTTCTCCTCGAGAGCTTCGGGCAAACGGATTTCGGCGGCACACTCTCCACCAAAGTCAGGCAAGATCGAGCTGCCGTCCATGCGCTCCGGCGTGGCAGTTAGACCGAGCAAGATCGTTGGGCGAAAGTTTTCGAAGATCGGCCGGTAGCTGTTCGCAGTGCTATGATGGGCCTCGTCGATGACTATGAAGCGAAAATGCTCTGGAGAATGAGTAAGCCATGGTTGAGCGCTTACTAGGCTCTGGACGGAAGCAAAGACGTGCGTCCAGTTCGCGGGGCGTTCCCTATCTACGAGGAGTTCGCCAAAATTTGGATCGCGAAGAACAGAGCGGAAACAATCACGAGCTTGCTCGAGAATTTCCTTTCGATGTGCAACGAAAAGTAAGTTTGGTCGGTCCGCACCGATTTTGCCCCTGCTTTCGAGAGCTGCAAAACGAGCAAAGTCCACTGCGGCGACGACCGTCTTTCCCGTTCCCGTTGCTGCAACGACAAGATTGCGGTTTTGGCCAGCGACGCGCGCGGCTGCTAGGGCCTCAAGGATGCGCTCTTGGAATGCATGGGGTCGTATGTCGGCGAAAAAACGGGGCCCTGAGATACCGGAACTCGTTTTAGCGTGTGTGATCGCGTCCTTTAATCGACCAGCTTGCGACGCATCATATGTCTCAAAATCTGGGCTCGCCCAATAGGTCGAAAATTCAGCGGCGAAACGGTGTAAAATATGGGGTAGGTCTACCTCCGTCACTTTGACCGTCCATTCCAGTCCGCTGGTCATGGCCGCGCTAGACATATTTGCGGACCCAATGTAGCCGGTTGAAAATCCGGTAAGACGATGGAAATGATACGCCTTGGCATGCAGACGCGTGCGCTGAGTATCGTAAGAAACTTTTACACTAAACCCTGGTTGCGCGGCGAGCCACCCGATGGCCTCTGGATCTGAGGCCCCCATGTAGGACGTGGTGACGATCCGAACTGGAACGCCGCGCGAGGAGAGATTTTTGAAGGCAGGTTCCAACAGCCGGAGACCAGACCACTTTACGAACGAGATAAGAATATCCACCCTATCCGCGGAGGCCATTTCCTGACGCAGCTCGTATTCGAGCTGAGGATCGAAACGAGCGCCGGTTAACAAGCTGCTGGTCGCGAGTGGAGTTTTGGCCCGAGGAAGAGCGAGTGGTGGGTGGTCGCCGGGTGCAGCTGCATGCAACGACAGCAGCACGGGATTCTGAGAGGCTATAAGGGTTCTCCTTTGCAGGTAATCTAGTCCGTCTGTTGCCGCGAGTAAGGCTACGAGGCGATTCACCAAGGGAAGTCGTTCTTCGGGACTTCTGTCGCGGAGAGCCTGGCCGATGACTCGAAGTAAAAACTGACTGTATACGTGTGGGGAGTCCTCGTCATCGAGTTTTCCGAGGATGGTCTTAATTTCGGGATGAGCGGCTAGCGCGGTCGAGAGCTCCTCGTCGATTAGACGTTCGTAAAGACCCGGGGTTAAAGCTCCAACTTGGGCTGACATCGGCAGTGGGTTGAACTCAGTCCTGAACTTTGGCGCTGAGCAAGCAGGCGGTTTGCCGTACAACGGGCGGAGATTTCAGAAAATAACGAGGGTGAGTGCGACAAAACCCAAACGAACGCCGACGAAGGCACTACCGTTTGCTGCGATTAAAGCGTTACACGGCTTCCTGCGTCCAAACCCGGGTGATTCTTCGTCATCCGAGACCTCGGCTGCGAGTCGCACGGAAGATTGAGCGATTGAAGCAGGGCGCGAGGACATCCTGATTGGCGGTTCAGCAAAGTGGGCTTGTTCGAAACAGGAGTGGGTAAGCGCAGATGAACTTAGTCAGATTTCTTGGATTCCGAAGCGCCGCCCGTCTTCGGTTACGATGGTGCCGTCGGGCCAAACTTTGACCGAGAGGATGAAATCGCCGGTAGTGCGGGCGTCGTCGAAGTCGCGGTGGCCGGCGAGGAATTGGCGAAGTTGCTCCATGAGCATTTCGGCGATTTCAATCTCGGCCTCGCGTTCGGTGGCGTAGGTGATGATGCAGCCGTTTTCGTCGCGCCAAGTTGGGATCACTCCGGAGAAAAAAGTACTCTCGAAGATGGCGAATGCGGAGCGGATGTTGGGATGGGTAACTTGCACAGGAGGGACGCAAGATAGACGGACGGCCGATCCTCAAGGTAGCAAAATTCAGTTTCGGAGTCCACCGACTATAATACCAACGTCCTTTGGTTTCTAGACTGTAGGCCGGGTTGCCCGCTGTAGGCCCGGCCGGTGGCCGGGTTGCCCGCCCAACGGGCGGGCCTACAATGGCAAAGTCTGAAACATACGGGCCGTTGGTATAAGTGCCATTTTCCGAATGAAGAGTGAACGCCTTGCGTCTCGTAAAACGGCCGAAAGAGCGGGCTCGTGAACGACCCTCAGTTATCCTCCTGAAGCGGGTCGGAAGGGTTCGCCACTGAACTGTGGCGCCGAGTGCCCGCGGTTTTCGGACTGGGTCGGGGTTGGCGGTGCCCTGCCAGGCCGGGTGCCCGGTCGGCGACCGGGCCTACAGCTCGGAGGGATGGCGCGACGTGGTCATCGGCGCTGCGGGCGGGTGATCGGACGGACGGGCGGAGAACGATTACGAGAACGAGGAACGAGAACGATCGAGGGCGGAAGGGCGGGCCGTTGGGGCTCGGCTCACTCCGAGTATCCGTGTCTATTTCGGGTCCATCGGTGATTCAATGACATCGATCCCGTTTCGCCAATAGGTGGGCGGGAGAAAACTCTGGCGCGGAGGCGGCGGGGAGCTACCGTCGGCGGGTCATGAATCGCGAATCGGAATCCCAGTTGGTCGGATTTTGCGTGGAGCAGCACGGGCGGTTCGACGCGGAGGCGTGGGGGCAATTTTCGGCGGTGAGTCCGGTCGAACTGGCGGCCGCGGC
>CAMATV010000231.1 GCA_945861235.1 Opitutus sp. GAS368 | reverse complement strand
ACGATCCGTTGCCAGCGGGTGGCGACGTCCAACTGCTCCGCACTTGTCAGCAGATCCTGCAACCAACCGACCAGGGCGATGATCCGAGGCTTCAGATCGGGCGCATCGGCGTGGAGCAAGCGCACCGCCAGGCGCTTTTGCCCGGCATGGTCGCTTTGTTTGGCGACTCCGCCGAGCAGCCGCGGGCGACTGGTGATCGCCTCGTGATGTTGCCCCGGCGTGACCAGCCGATTATACAGCGTCCACCAGTTATAGACCAAGGCGATCAGCCGCGCGGCCTGTTGACTGGTGGCCAGTCGCTGGGTGGTGAAACCGCCCCAGCCCCACTGATTTTTGAGTTCGTCGAACGGATTTTCCGCGTCACCGCGGGCCCGATACATCGGCGCGAGGGTTTCCACGCCATAGGTCAGATTGGTGACCAACACTTGATACTCATAGTCGATGACTTCGCAGGCGGCGATCTCCAGCCCCGCGTGCGTCCAAAGATTGGCCGCCTGCTTGGCCGTCTGGCGGCGCGCGCGGGGACTGCGCGACTGCGACAGCCGCCGCCGCAAGATCACCACGCGCCGGGCGAGGCTCCACCCCTGCAAACGCAAACTCCCCTCCGTGCCGACCCAGCCCTGTCCCGCGTCCTGCCAACGCGTTTCCCGCTCGCGCTCGATCTGCGTGATCAACCTGGTCACGCCCTGCGAGCGCCGTAATTTAAACAGATACGCCTGCCCTCTTTTTTCCGCTGCGAGCAAGCACGTCTCGTGGCCATACGCACAGTCGCCGCGCACCAGATGGGGCCGTCGCTGCGGGGGCAACTCATCGATCAACGTCCACAAGCCGTCCAAGCCGTAGCCGGCCGCCGAGTGGTTGCCCGGATGCGTTTCCACGTCCAAGCACAGTCGCAACGTCGAGATCCAATACGTGTGCAACGCATGGCTGGGCCGCCCGGGTTTCTGCGGATTATAGCCCACCGCGGCGCCTTCCTGCCGGCCATAGAGGGGCTTGATCGTGGTATCGACATCGAGGATCCACGGCGTCGATAAAAACTCCCACCAGCTCTGGCGCAAATGGCCGCGCAACCACTGCGCGCCCTCGATCTGATCGACGCGGCGCAAACCCCGGCGCACGCTATCCTCGCTGCAAATCGTGCTCAGTCCCAACAAGCCTGGAGCGACCTCGTCGAAGCGCAGCGCCGAGAGATGCGCGTAGCGCCAATGCCCCGCTAAAATTCCCAGCACCACCGTGCCCACGACATCGCGCGCGGCCGGCGCGTTCGGACTGCGATAGACCAGCGGCGCGTTCCGACACAACGCCTCGAACTGCCCGCTGGCCTGCAGATACTGCGCGAAAAACACCAGCGGTCCCAACGCACTGACTGGGGTGCGATCGTCAAAACTTGCGCGGTAACGCCCGCCGGGCGTGTCGATCACCAGCTCCGATTCCACCGCGCTGGCCAACGCAATTTTCGACTCACCCGCAGGGTGAACGGTTTCACTGGCAATAATCGGGTGCATCGTGCACCCAATTAATCACCTCCACGTTTAACTGTCTCGCTCAACTGTCGCTTTTAGGATAAAGGCCCCGGCGACTTCAATTCCAGTTACACCCCCAGCGAACGGTGGCCGAAATTTTCGCTCCCAATTTCCGCCGGCCCCTTGCTTACTCTCGAGCGATGCCCCCGCTCTCGTTCCGCACCTCGGACCGTAAGGTCGAAGTCGCTTGGTTTTCCGCCCTCTGCAACGAGGACGGGGAATTCCTCGGGGTGCCAGAGGGAGATCGGCGGAGCAGCTTCGCACACTGCGGCGGGCTCGTGCGCCAAGCCGACGCGCTGGGCTATCAAAACATTTTGCTGCCGTCCGGGTGGGTGCCCGGACAAGATGCCCTGACTTTTGCTGCGGCCATGGCCGGGCAGACCCGGCAGATCAACCAGCTCGTGGCACTGCGCATGGGCGAGGTCTGGCCACCGATGCTCGCGCGCGCGATCGCGACCCTCGACCACCTCGCGCAAGGCCGCCTCACGCTGAACATCATCTCGTCGGACCTACCCGGCCTGAAGGAATCGAACGAGGTGCGCTACGAGCGCAGCAGCGAGGTCATTCAAATTTTGCAAAAACTTTGGGTGACGGATGGCCCGCTGGACTGGAGGGGTACGTTCTACAATTTCAGCCTGCCGAACTGCGAGCCGGCCAAGCCCTATCAGCAGAACGGCGGCCCCCTGCTCTATTTCGGCGGGATTTCACCAGCGGCCCAGGAATTGTGCGCGAAGCATTGCGATGTGTTTTTGATGTGGCCGGAAACCGAGGATCGTCTCGCGGCCACCATGCAAAGCATGAGCGCGCTTGCTGCACGGCACGGCCGCGTGATCGATTTTGGTCTGCGCATTCACATCATTGTCCGGGAAACTGAAACCGCAGCCCGCGCGGCCGCGAAACGGCTGATCTCGAAACTGGATCTCGCCAAAGGCCGGGAGATCAGAGCGCGGTCGCTGGACGCGCAGAGCGCGGGCGTCCTGCGGCAGGACGCATTGCGAGCGAAAGCCGACGCGGATCTTTTCATCGAGGAGCACATTTGGTCCGGCATCGGTCTCGCGCGCAGCGGTTGCGGCAGTGCGATTGTCGGCGATCCGGATCAAGTGCTCGCCAAAATAAATCGCTACATCGACATGGGCATGCGCGCGTTTGTCCTGAGTGGCTATCCGCACCGCGAGGAATGCGATCTCTTCGCAAAATATGTGCTGCCGCGGCTCCCGACCTGCCGCCTGAACGCAGTGCAGCACCGCCTCGTCGCCGATCCCGTGACGCCGTTGACGACGGCACCGAGAAAATGAATCCGCTTTTCATGACTGGAGCGCTCACCCCTGCGCCAACGCCGGTGCCTCACGTGAATCCTCACCTGCCGCACCCACCCGTTCGTTTCGGCCTCGTCGGTTTCGGTGCTTGGGGGCAACTCCATGCGCAGTCGATCGCGGGCAATCCCGCGGCGCAGCTCGTCGCAATCGTAGCCCCATCGGCGGCGTCGCGCGAGGCGGCCGCGCGGGCGCATCCCACCGCGCGCATTTTTTCCGATCACCGGCAAATGCTCGCCGCAACGACCCTCGACCTCGTCGACGTGGTGACCCCGAGCCACACCCACCTGGAAATCGCCACCGACGCACTCAACGCCGGCTGTCATCTGTTGCTGGAGAAACCCATGGCGCTCCGCGTGGAAGATTGCCGGGCGATCGTCGCGCTCGCGCAGCAACGCGGGCGGCACCTCGCCGTGGGCCACGAGCTGCGGCTCTCGGTGCAGTGGGGCGAAATCAAGCGCGTGATCGACCGCGGTACGATTGGCGAGCCGTACTACGTTTTGGTCGAGCTGTCGCGCCGACCCTACCGCCAGGGCTCAGCGGGTTGGCGTTACGATCGGGAGCGGGTCGGGAGCTGGGTGTTGGAGGAGCCGATCCATTTCTTCGATCTCGCCCGTTGGTATCTCGAGAGCGCCGGCGATCCCGTGGAGCTCTCCGCCTATGGCAAATCGCGCGACCCGCAGCGGCCGCAACTATTCGACAATTTTTCCGCCATGTTTCGCTACGCGAACGGTGCCTATGCGGTCGTCTCGCAGACACTCGCGGCGTTCGAACATCATCAGACCGTGAAGGTGACCGGCAGCAAGGGGGCGGTGTGGGCCGGTTGGAGCGGGGCCATCGACCGCACGCTGGACCCGAGTTTTTTCCTCAAGATCTTCAACGGAGAAAATCTGGAGGACTTTCAATTCGAGAAAAAAAGCGGAGAGCTCTTCGAGCTGCGCGAGGAGATCGCGCGTTGCGTGCACATGGTGCGCGGCGAAGCGGCACCGGTGGCGAGCGGTCGCGATGGTCTGTGGTCCGCCGGGTTGTGCCTGTTGGCAGAGGAATCGATCCGCCAGGGGCGTCCGCTACCGGTGGGCGAGATGCTGAAGATGTCGCCCTGAAGCGCCGGAGAAATTAACCACGAATGAACACCGATCGCCCCAGATTCAGGCATGCGGCGGTCTTCCGCTGCATCCGTTGTCATCCGGGTTCATCCATCGTTAAAAACTCTAATGTGTTGGGAGAACTCGCCCTCGCATGAATTCATCCGCCGCCTCCGCCGCACAACCCTGGTATCACGGCGTCACCCGTTACCAATGGCTCGTGCTGATCGTCGCATCGCTCGGCTGGGTGTTTGATGCGTTCGAGGGGCAACTCTACAATCTGACGCGCGGCGACATGCTGCCGGATCTGCTCCGGGCCGCGAATCCTGCGCTGAGCCCGGAGGCGATGGGCACGTTGTCTAAAGTGTGGGGCGAACGATTCCTCGGAATTTTCCTGATCGGCGGAACTCTCGGCGGATGGATCTTCAGCTCGCTGGCCGACCGCTGGGGCCGCAAACCGGTGATGGTGCTGACGATTCTGTTCTACAGCATTTTTTCCGGCCTCACCGCATTTGCCACGGAGCTGTGGCACGTCGGCGCACTGCGTTTTCTGGTGGCGATGGGTGTAGGCGGCGAGTGGGCGGTCGGTGCGACGTTGGTCGCGGAGGTATTTCCCCAGCACGCCCGGGAGCGGGCTGGGGGGATTTTCCACGCGAGCAGCGTGGCCGGGGTGTGGCTGGCGGCGGCGGTCGGCCTCGCGGTGGGTGCAGAGTGGCGCATCGCGTATTTCATCGGCGTGATCCCCGCGCTGCTCGTGGTGTGGGTGCGCGTCAGCGTCCAGGAACCTGAATCGTGGAAGGAGGCGAAGCAAAGCAAGCCCGAGCGGATGGGCAGTTTTCGCGAGCTGTTGGGCGATCCCCGCTGGCGCGCGCGCGCCATCGCCGGCGCGCTGCTGGCGATGGTGGGGCTCGCCACGTTTTGGGGCGTGGTCGTGGCAGGGCAGAACTTGGCGGAGGATTTACTGCGAAAACTCGACGCGCCGCTCGACACCATTTCGGCCCGGGGAAAAATCGCTTTCGGCTTTGTCCAGACGACGGGTGCGGCCGTGGGCATGTTGGCGATGGGACCACTGAGCGCCCGCTGGGGGCGACGGCGGACGTTTGCGCTGATGCATGTGGGCGCGTTTGTGATGACGCTCGTTGTGTGCTGGGTACCAGGATACTTTGGCAGCTACGCGGTGCTGCTGGCGCTGCTGCCGCTGTTCGGGTTTTTCGCGCAGGGCATCCACGCAGGCTACGCGGTTTACTTTCCGGAATTGTTTCCGACCTATCTACGCGCGACCGGGGCCGGCTTCTGTTTCAACACCGGCCGCATACTCGCCGCGCCAGTGTTAATTTGGGGATCAGCGTGGATGAAGGCGACGCTGCCGCTGTCCCAGGCCATCTCGGTGCTGGGCGTGCTTTTCTTGTTCGGCCTCGTGGTCCTGATTTTTCTACCGGAGACGAAGGGTCAAGAAATGCCGGAGTAGATTCGGGCGGCAGGCAGTTCCACCTTGGCCTCAGGTCGCCGAGCCACGCCACACCGATCCAGGCATTCGGCGGTCTTCCGCTGCATCCGTACGCGTCAGCGTGCAAGCAACCGCATCCCGGAAGGAGGCGAAGCAAAGCAAGGGCGAGCGGATGGGCAGTTTGCGGGAGCTCAACGTTCGCCGCCGGTCGGATGTCCGTTGCCGCGACTCGCCTCAAACTTCCACTCCGGCAACCAACCCGCCGGTTCTCAAAACGAAAACGTGTTCGTCAGA
>CAMATV010000230.1 GCA_945861235.1 Opitutus sp. GAS368 | reverse complement strand
ACCGCGGACCGCGAAGATTTTTTCGCCTCACGCACGCTTGCCGAAGCGCACGGGGATAATCGCAAGCCGCTCGAACAATCCTTCCGGCCGACGTCCGCTGCGGGGAGCGCCATTATGGAGAAACGTTGCACCGAGGGACTGGCGGAAAGGTCGAGAGGGCAAAGGGTGCCTCCATTGCGGGGCGATGACTGAGGTGCAGACTGCGGCAACATCGCCAGCAGGCTGCGTCCTTGCCCTTGGGCAGGGTTTCCGCGGCCACCCACAGGGGCTTCAAGTCGGGGGCATGATTACGCGAGAATCCACGCGAGAATCCACAGAGCGAACCATACCCAATTCCTAGCCGAATCATGTCATCGCAGAATTGGCGTTTCGACCCAATTTCATCCAAACGCGTGAGTAAACATCCAGCCACACTGGTGGACGCGTTGGCCGTTTCGTTGGCATTTTCCTGATTTTGCTTCACCAGATTATTTACTTCACTCTGGATATCAGCAACTCACTCAGATGGTGGACCTTACTGGACTCGAACCAGTGACCTTTTCGATGTCAACGAAACGCTCTAACCAACTGAGCTAAAAGTCCGAAAATCTGAGGTTGGGGAGTAACGCCAGCGCAGCCGTTCAGTGCAAGGAAAAATCCGCATTTACGCACTCTCGGTCCTTTTCGATCTGCCCGCGCAGTTCCTCCAGACCGGAAAACGTCATCTCCGGACGGACAAAACGCAGCCAATCGACCCTGATCACGTCGCCTTCCGCAAACGGACACGGCCCCAGCACGTGGACCTCCAGCCGGGGCTCCGTCGATTGCTCAACGGTCGGCCGCAGTCCGTAGTTCGCCACCGCCGGAAGCCCCACGGCCGATTTCACACCAGCGACCCGCACCGCATAAACGCCGAAACGGGGTTTCAAGTCGGGCGACCAATCGATGTTCAGCGTGGGAAATCCCAAGGTCCGGCCGAGTCGCTTGCCGGGCACGATCATGCCTTCCGCAAAGTAGGTGTAGCCGAACAGTGCGTTCGCTTGCGCGATTTCTCCCGCCTCGAGCAATCCGCGAATCCGGGTGCTGCTGATCATAGCCCCCTGCAAAGTCACCCGCGGTGCGCTCACGACTCTCAGGCCGTGCTGGCGACCACTCTGGGCCAGCAGGGCAACATCGCCCATGCGCCCGCGACCAAAGCGAAAATTTTCGCCCACGTACACGCTCGCCAGATACGGCAGCCGTTGTTGCAGCCACGGCAAAAAATCCTCCGCCGCGACCCCGGCCACCGCCGGCGTGAACGACTCGGTAATCACCGCGTCGACTCCGAGCGTGAGTAACACGCGCGCCTTCATCGCTCCATCCTGAATCATGCGCGTCGGATTTTCCGGACGAAAGAGCGCGCTTGGATGCGGCCAAAAAGTCAGCACGGCGGCGGCGCCACCACTCTGGCGCGCCGCCTGCACCGCAGCCGCAATCACCGCGCGATGACCCAAATGAGCTCCGTCAAACATCCCGATCGCCAAATGGAGCGGGCGGGCGGGCAGCGCACCCGCGGCTTCCAAACTGGAAAACTGGGCCGGCAGGCTCACCGCACAAAACTCGGCACTGCTTCGCGGGCCGGAATCAGCCGCTGCTCGATCTCGGGCAGAGTCATCGCCTGAATCTGATCGAGCGTCAGTGCCTGCGAAACCGTAAACTTGTCCGTCGCCGTGCGGCGCAAGGCCGCCAGATGGGCCCCACACCCGATTTTTGCTCCAAGATCGTGCGCCAAGGTGCGCACGTAGGTGCCCTTCGTGCAGCGCAGCCGGAAATCAATTTGCGGCGACGCGAAGCGCAGCAGGTCCCAGCTCATCACCCGGATGAAGCGTGGTTCGCGCGCGACCTCTTCGCCTTTGCGCGCAGCCTTGTAGAGCGGTTGCCCGGCTATCTTAATCGCGGAATACATCGGCGGCAGCTGGTATTGGTCGCCCAAGAACGATTTGATCGTGGCCTGCACGTCATCTTCCGTCAGCACCGGCACCGGCTTCGTTGCCATCACTTCGCCCTCCGCATCTTGCGTATCGGTCACTTTGCCCAACTCGATCGTGCCTTCGTATTCCTTGTCGAGACTGACGAGGTATTGGGAAACCTTGGTCGCCTTACCAACTAAAATTACGAGCAGTCCGGTCGCCATCGGATCCAGCGTGCCGGCATGACCGATTCGCTTCATCTTAAGCTTGCCGCGCAGGCGGGCGACGACGTCGTGCGACGTATGGTCCCGGGGTTTGTCGACGAGGAGGATCCCCTCCATTTCTCGTGCTTGAAATAACATGGGTCAGGATTTCCGAATGGCGTCGACGATGATGATTTGTGCGGCCAGCGCCGCGACCAAGCGCTCGGGGAAGTCCCCGGCGCCGAACTTGAGATTGAGACCGGCGGCACACGCGTGACCGCCACCATTGAACTTCGCCGCCACCAAGTCGACCCGGAAGACCGGCTCCTTCGCCCGCAGGCTCGCCTTCACGGTACCGTCGGATTTCTCTTCGATGAGCGCTCCGATATCCACGCCATCGATACTGCGGGCGTAGTCGACGAGCCCCTCGGTATCCTCGGCACTGGTACCGGTTTGCTCAAAGATTCCCGCCGACAGTTTACCCACGCAAACGCGCCCAGCGCACTCGAGTCGCAGAGAAGCGAGAAAGTGCTGGAGCAGACGAATCTTGCCCGCGGTTTCCCGCTCGTAAAGTTGATAGCCAGCCTCGCTCGCTTGCGCCCCGCGGGAGACGAGTTCGCCAGCGAGCACGAAGCAACGGCGCGACGTGGAGTTGAAACGAAACTGCCCCGTGTCAGTGAGAATTCCCACGTAGAGTGCTTGCGCGGTTGGGGCGTCCACCGGCAGATCGTTGTCAAAAAAAACACCCGCCAGAATCTCACAGGTGGCGGCCGAGGCACGGTCGATGAGATTGGTCATGCCATAGCCGACGTTGGAAATATGATGGTCCACGACCGCCACCGGCGCGGGATACCGGAGCTGCAAACGTTCCCCGCCTCTGGCGTGGTCCGCGCAATCGACGAAAATAGCCACTCGATCATCGGGCAACGCGACGACGTCGTCCGTGCGGAGAAACGTCATCCCCGCAGCGAGAAATTGCAGGCGGCGGGGGACGGGGTCGGCGTTGACGCACACGACGTCGAAGCCCAAGGCCGCGAGTACCCGGGCCAACGCCACCTGCGAGCCGATGCAATCACCATCCGGCCGGGCATGACCCACAATCGCAATGCGCCGACCCGCGAGCGAGGCCAGTAGCCGGGCAAATTCACCCGAGAGCGTTGGGTAGAACGTCTCCACGTCAGGATGTTTTGTCGGCCTCCGGTTTCGGCTCCGGCTCGGACGGTGCCAGGGGACCGAGATCGTCAATTAACTTCCGGGTGCGTTCGCCCCGGAGGACCGACTGATCGAGCACGTAGACAAACTTGGGCAAGAACTTGAGCACGATCCGGCGCGCGAGTTCTTGGCGGATATCAACCGCGCGGGTGCGTAGCCAGCGGAGTTTCTTTTCCGCCATCTCAGCGTCACCGATCACAGAAATGAACACCTGGGCATCGTGCAAATCAGGGGAAACTTTCACGTCGGTAATCGTGATCGCAACCGCCTCGCTCTGGTAGCGTCTATGCAAAATGTCACTGAGCTCTTTTTGTACGAGCTCGTTGACGCGGATGGTGCGGTTGGACATGGAAATTTCGATGCCGAGCTCTCAATTTTCGATTGCTCGGCCGCCCATGAAGCCAAGCGAAAATCGGGCGCCGGTAAGGGAGGTTACAGCGAGGCCCGAACCTTTTGCACCTCGTAACACTCGACCATATCGCCCGGTTGGTAGCTGTTGAAGTCGTCGAGCTTGATTCCGCACTCGAGGCCGGCGCGAACTTCGTTGGCGTCGTCCTTGAAGCGTTTGAGGGTACTCACCTTGCCCTCGTGGATGATTTCGCGACCGCGACGCAGACGCGCGGACGCGTTGCGGTTGATTTTGCCCTCGGTGACGAGGCAGCCCGCCACAAACCCCTTGGCGAGCGGAAACACCTGGCGAACTTCCGCCGCGCCGGTCTTCGTTTCCTTGAGATCGGGGTCGAGCAGGTCGGCCATCATCTCCCGGACCTTATCGCCCATCTCGTAAATAATCTCGTAGGTCTCGACCCGCACGCCGTGGTGCTTCGCCAAAGACGTCACGCCATTTTCAAGTTTGGTGTGGAATCCAACGATCACCGAGCCCGCGGCACCGGCCATTAAGACGTCGTTCTTGGTTACGATCCCGACGTCGATCCCGACGATTTCGAGCGATACCTTGGCACTCTTAATCCCCTCCAGCACGGAGCGCACGGCTTCACCGGAGCCAAAAACGTCGGTTTTCACGATCACCTTGAGCACCTTGGCCTGCGTGGCGGCGATGTTCTTGAACAGATCTTCGACGGAGAGCTCCTTCGGTGCAGCGTCGGCCGTAGTCACCACTTTCTTGAGACGCATCTCCTCCACTTCCGCGATTTTTTCCGCCTCCCGGGAATTTTTCACGGCCTTGAACGCGGCTCCGCTGTCAGGCGTGCCACTCCAACCGATCACACGCACCGGCGTGCCCGGGGAGGCTTCTTTTACGTTCGCGCCTTTGTCATCAAACATGGCTCGGACCTTGGCGTAATGCTGCCCGCAGACGATGGCGTCGCCGACGCGGAGGGTGCCGCGCTGAACGATCACCGTGGCGAGCGGCCCACGGCCAAAATCGATTTCGGACTCGACCACGATACCGCTGGCTTCGGCCTTCGGGTTGGCCTTGAGCTCGAGCACGTCTGCCTGGAGCAAGATCATCTCGAGGAGATCGTTGATTCCGGTGCCCTTGATCGCTGAGACCGGCACGGTTACCGTTTCCCCACCCCAGTCTTCGGGAGCAATGTTGCGCTGCTGCATCTGCGTCTTGACCTGCTCGATGTTGGCGCCCTTCACGTCCATCTTGTTGATGGCCACCAAGAGCGTCACCTTGGCGTTTTGCGCGTGTTTCAGCGCCTCGTCCGTCTGCGGCATGAAGCCGTCATCGGCCGCGACCACGAGCACGGCGATATCGGTGACATTGGCTCCACGGGCGCGCATTTTCGAAAACGCCGCGTGACCCGGAGTGTCGAGGAAAGTAACCTTCCGATTGTTAAACTCGATTTGGTAGGCGCCGATATGCTGCGTGATGCCGCCCGCTTCACCGCCGGCCACGTTGGCTTTGCGGATGGCGTCGAGCAGGGACGTTTTCCCATGGTCGACGTGCCCTAGGATACAGACGACGGGAGGACGCGGCACCAGAAACTTGGATTCATCCTCATCGGGCTTCTTCTCTTTCTTGTCCTTGGCCTGCTGTTGCTGCACGGCGGGATCCGCCCGGTGCTTGATCTCGAGGAGAAAGCCATATTTTCCGGCGACTTTCTGCGCCACGGCCTCATCAATCGTCGAGTTCATCGCCGCAAAACCCACGAGCTGGTTCAGTTCGGAGATGAGCTTAAACGGCTTCAAGCTCAGGGCCGCGGCGAAGTCACGGACCACGATCGGCGGCTTCAGATGAAGGACCTTGATGTCACCCTGCATCGTGATCACCGGCGCGGCGGCCAGAGCGGGAGGAGCCAGATGGACCGGCGAGGAACCGGGCATGGGCGGCAACTTCGGCGCAGCCACGGGAGCCGGAGCG
>CAMATV010000229.1 GCA_945861235.1 Opitutus sp. GAS368 | reverse complement strand
CGCGACCCGGACGTGGACGCGGTCTATATTCCGTTGCCGAATGCGTTGCACCGCGAGTGGACGATCCGCGCGGCGGAGCACGGCAAGCATGTGCTCGTCGAGAAACCCGCCGCGCTGAACGCCGCCGAGTGTCGGGAGATGATCGCGGCGTGTGCGGCCAACGGCGTGCGGCTGATGGAGGCGTTCATGTATCGCTACACGGCACGGACGCGCGCGGTGCTGGCGGTGATCCGCAGCGGCGTGCTCGGTGAAATCAAACAGGTGGACGCGACGTTTCGTTTCCTGCTCGCGAATCCGGCGTCGATCAAACTCCGGCCGGAGCTCGGCGGCGGGGCGCTCTACGACGTGGGTTGCTATCCGGTAAACTTCATCGGGATGGTCGCCGACGCGCTGGCAGGCGGCGCGCCGGGTGCGGGCGGGTTGCCGGAAGCGGTCGCGGTCGAATGCGTGCGGGCGGGCGGCATCGACGTGAATGTTTCCGCGGTGTTGAAATATCCGTCGGGTCTGCTCGCGACGGCGCACTGCGGGTTCAACGCGCACCAGCGCGTGCGTGCAGAAATCACCGGTACGCTGGGTGTGCTGGAAATCCCGGATACGTTCTTGGACCCCGCAGGCGCGCTCACGCTGACGGTCGGGGAGGAGCGCAGCCAAATCCCCGTGGCGGCAAGCGACCGCTATCGGCACGAGGTGGAGGATTTCGCGGAGGCGATTCTGCAAGAACGCGCGCCGCAGTTCACGCTCATCGAGACGCTGCGCAACGCGGAAGTGCTGGACCGGCTGATGGCGGCGAGCCGGTGAATGAGGTGCCACCTATGAAAATAAACATTCTCGCCAGCCTGTTGGCCGCGCTCTTTGTCCAATCCGCGACCCTCGCGGCAACCGGAGAGCGTCATCGGGAGGCGATCGAGGCTTGG
This sequence comes from Opitutus sp. GAS368, assembly GCA_945861235.1. Taxonomy (GTDB): domain Bacteria; phylum Verrucomicrobiota; class Verrucomicrobiia; order Opitutales; family Opitutaceae; genus GAS368. The sequence goes on along the minus strand of CAMATV010000229.1, from coordinate 4,770 downwards.
CGCGCCGTGCGGGTCGCGGAGCTCACGAAGCCGGACGGTTGGCTCTCGCTGATCGGGCTGCATTTTCTACAGACGGGGCCGAACACGGTCGGCAGCGACCAGCGCAACGACGTCGTGTTGGCGCAAGGTCCGGCCCGATTCGGCGTCGCGACGGTCGGGGCGGACGGCAAGGTGCGGTTCGAAATCGCATCCGGGTTGGACGCGAAGATCGCCGGGCAGGTGGTTGGCTCCGGTGACCTGCTCCCCGGTGCGGGCGCGGTGAAGCCGACGCTGGTCACTGCTGGCACGGTGAGTTTTTTTGTGATCGAACGCGGCGGGAAAATGGCCCTGCGGGTGCGGGACAGTGCGGCGGCGCGGCGGGCGCAGTTCGTGGGGTTGGATTATTTTCCCGTCGATCCGTCGTGGCGGATTGAGGCGCGCTGGGTGGCTTTCGAGAAATCGCGGATGATTCCGCTCGTTAATAGGCTCGGCCAGACGTCGCCGGCACTCGTGCCGGGCAAAGCGGTGTTCGAGCGCGATGGTAAAACCGTTGAGCTGCTCGCCATTGATGAGGGACCGGGCGAGCCATTATTTTTTGTGATCGCGGACGCGACGAGTGGCCAAGAGACCTATGCCGCAGCGCGGTTTGTTTACGCCGAGGCCCCGCAGGATGGCGTGGTCGTGCTTGATTTCAACCGCGCGGAGAACCCGCCCTGTGCGTTCACGCCCTTTGCGACGTGTCCGCTACCGCCGAAGGAAAATCGGCTGCCTTTGGCGGTGACGGCGGGCGAGAAAACTTATCGCGGATCGCACGATTGAGGCGCGTGAAACGCTGGAGTGGATTCATGCAACGTCGCCGCCGTGCGACGCTGGGCTCCAGAACATGCTGTCGGGATCGAGGCAGCGGCGGTGTTCGCTGCGCTCCGCCTGCGGTTCCGGCTGCGGGCTCAGTTCGGGCCAGAGGACGGGCACGAGGAAATCGTGCATGGCCGTGTCCAACGGAATATGGGGCAGGGCGGGCAGCTCGGCGCGAAAGCGGAGCGGAGGCGGTTCAAACAAGCCTGGATTCCAGGTGGCTTCAATGGGGGGTGTTGGCATGGCGGTGTGGCGCCCGCTCCTGTGGTCACACCGCTGAGGCCAAAAAAAAGCCCCTCCGGTGTGGCACCGGAGGGGCTAAAGTCGTTTTGACGTTTAGAACCCTCTCGGCGCCTTGGTAACGGCGGATACGGATACGACGGAGACTGCGACCACGGAGAGGTGGGCGAGAGTTGAAACGAGCGTCGTGCCGTTAAGGTACATGGGTCGCCCGCGAAAAGGCCCAAGGAGAAGCCGCGTGTCAAGTCGGTGCTTGGCGGATTCCAGTCCCGCCCATGAGTTCGGCAACGACGGGCAAGATGCCCCGCTCGCTCACGGGCGAGACGCCCCTGCGACGCCGACATCGCCTCGGCTGACTTCACTTCCAATGGCATCCGACCGGGGGAATCTCCTCGCAACCCGGCCCCGCGGTCGCACCGTTTCCCTCGCGCATGAACGACCCCCGCTTGCCTCCAGCCCTGTCACCGCTCACGTCGGCCGCTCCCATGGGTCGGCGTCGATTTATGTCTACCGCCTCGGTGGGTGCCGCGGCGCTGAGCCTGAGCGGCACTGCGCACGCGGCGACCGCGGCCACGCCCGGACGGCGTCGGCCGGTGCTGATGAAGGCAGGCCACCAGCACGACCACACGGAGATGACGCTGCGGGCGCTCGCGGCGTTTGGCGTGACGAGTATTTGCAGCGGAAACCTCGGGCGCGACGTTGAGAAAGCGTGGAGTCTCGAGGCGCTTGGCCGCCTGCGGAAGCACGTGGAGTCGTTTGGAATCACGCTCGATTGTGTGCCGTTGCCCATGTCCTCCGCCCCGATTGCCAGAGCGGAGATGCCGGAGATCCTGCTCGCCAAAGATCCGGCGCGTGATCGGGCGATCGAAGATATTTGCACCATGATACGCCGCGCCGGCCAAGCGGGCATCCCGATGGTGAAATACAATCTTACGTTCATCGGCGTCGTGCGCACGGAGCGGACGACGGGGCGCGGCGGAGCGAGTTTGAGCACGTTTGACTATGCGATCGGCAAGCAGGAGCCGCCGCTCACGGAGGCTGGGCGGATCACCGAGCAGATCTATTGGGATCGGATCGAATATTTTCTGAAGCGCGTGGTGCCCGTCGCCGAGGAGGCGAAGGTGAAGATCGCGCTGCATCCCCAAGATCCAGGCATGCCGAAAGGCCAAGGTTGGCGCGGCGTTGAGACGGTGCTGGGCTCCGTCGATGGGCTGAAGCGGTTCGTCGAGACTTCGGCGAGTCCCTATCACGGACTGAACTTTTGTCAGGGCACGGTCTCCGAGATGCTGCAGAAACCCGGCGAGGAGATTTACGACGTGATCCGGTATTTCGGGAGCCGGGGGAAAATCTTCAACGTGCACTTCCGCAATATCCGCGGCGGTTTCCTCAAGTTTTCAGAAGTGATGCCCGACGATGGCGACGTCGACATGCCGCGGGCACTCCGGACCTATCGCGAGATCGGGTTCGACGGCATGATCATGCCCGACCATGTGCCGCAGATCGTCGGCGATGTCGGCGGGCAGAAGGCCTTCGCGTTTTGTTTCGGCTACATCCAGGCGCTGCTGCAGCAGTTGCGTTCTGAGGTTTAGATCGCAGCGAGTAGGCGGGTTCGGCCGAGGAAGGGGTGGACTGTCCGTTGTCGGGGAACTTGGGGTGACGAGTGGGGGTGCGCAACGTCGGGAGGTCTGGTCCGTCTGTTCCCCTCAATCCCGAAAACATACCTATGAAATCCCCCCTCAAATTCCTCGCGGCGTTTTTCGCCGCTTGTTTTATCACCGTCGCTGCCATCGCGGCCGACGCTTCGCCTACCGGCACGTGGAAATGGACCCAGCCCGGCCGCGGCGACAATCCAGCCTCTCAGCGTGCGATGAAACTTGAGCTCAAGGACGGCAAGCTGACGGGCGCGCTCCAGAGTTGGCAGATGGGGGACAACACGATCCCCGAGGCCGCGATCAGCGATGCCTCCTTTAAGGCCGGCACGGTGGCGTTTACCGTGACGACGGAGTTCAACGGCAACAAGCGGGTCTCGAAATACGAGGCCAAGCTCGAGGGCGACAAGCTCACGGGCACCATCGAGAGCCCCGGTCGCGACGGCGCGGTGCAGAAGCGTGAGTGGGCGGCTACTCGCGCCAAGTAACCGCGACGGTTCGCTCCCTTTTCCCGATCCCGCGCCTTCATTGGCGCGGGATTTTTCTTTGAATACGGGTGGATCTTGGGGCGCCCGAACTGTCAGGCAGGCAATGCGGTTGCCCGGTGTCGCGACCCCCGCAGGTTTCAAACGTCGTCGCTTGGTCCGTTGCAAATGGGGGCTTGCCCGCTGCGCCGGACCCGTGTCCCAATTTATTTTTCGTCCCAGAATAATCCGTCTGTTTACTTCATGTCTGCTTCCTCCATACCGCAGCCAGCCGCGCAGTCTTCCGTGCGTCGCCGCTATGCAATCGTGGGTCTCGGTTCGCGCCACGAACTGTATCAGGATGGGATTGAAAAGACCCACGCGGCGACCGCCCAGTTGGTAGGCCTCTGTGATGTCAACGCCGGTCGCGTCGAGCTGGCTCGGCGGCGTTCGGCGAAGAATGGCGCGACGGTTCCTCCCGGATATTTGGCCGCAGATTTTGGGCGGATGTTGACCGAGGCGAAGCCGGACACGGTGATCGTCACGACCGTCGATGCGACGCACCATGATTACTTGATCCGGGCGATGGAGGCGGGATGCGATGTGATCACGGAAAAGCCGATGACGACGGACGCGGAGAAGTGTCGTCGCGTGCTGGCAACGCAGCGCCGCACAGGCCGGAGTTGTCGCGTCACGTTCAATTACCGCTACTCGCCGCCGCGCTCGCAGGTGAAGGATTTGCTGATGAGCGGCGCGATCGGCGACGTGCTCTCGGTGGACTTTCACTGGCTACTCAACACGCACCACGGCGCGGATTATTTTCGACGGTGGCACAGCAAAAAGGAACACTCGGGTGGCCTGTTTGTTCACAAGTCCACGCACCATTTCGACCTCGTGAATTGGTGGCTCGGCGCGATGCCGGTGTCCGTGATGGCGACGGGCAAGCGGGAATTCTACACGGCCGCGACGGCGCGGCGGATGGGGCTGACGGGGCCGCACGAGCGATGCCGCACGTGTCCGGAGAAGTCGCAGTGTGGCTTCGCGCTCGATCTTTCGGTGAGCCCCTCGTTGAAAGCGCTCTACGTCGATCAGGAGGGGTACGATGGCTATTTTCGCGACCGCTGCGTTTTTCGCGACGACATCGACATTGAAGACACGATGAACGCGCTCGTGACCTACGACACGGGTGCGACGCTGAGCTATTCGCTGAACACCTTTAACGCTTGGGAAGGCTACACGGTGGCGTTTAACGGCACCCAAGGACGGATCGAGCACTCGATGGTCGAGTCGGTTTATGTCAACGGCACGGAGACCGTGCAGGGCGGCATCGCCGATGGTGGCGTGACGATCCGGGTGATCCCCCTGCGCGGCGAGGCGCGGACGATCGTGCCGTGGAGTGCCGCGGGTGATCACGGCGGCGGCGACCGCCTGATGTTGGAAGATATTTTTCTGCCGAATCCGGCGGTCGACAAATATCTCCGCGCGGCGGATGAACGGGCGGGGGCGTGCTCCATTGCCGTGGGCATCGCGGCGAACCGCAGCCTGCAAACCGGCGCGGGCGTGAAGGTCGCCGAGCTGTTGCC
>CAMATV010000228.1 GCA_945861235.1 Opitutus sp. GAS368 | reverse complement strand
CTGCGTGGAAAAACGCGAGGTCCTCGGCGACGTGCTCAGCGGTTTTCAGGTCCTCGGCGATCACGAGCCACACGGGCGCGGGCTGGGCGCGGGCCAGCTCGGCGATGACGGCGCCCCGGGCGGGTGGGCAGATGCCGGTGAGCTTGGTGTGCGTGAGGGACGAGACAGACATAAATCAAAATTCAAAATCGAGGAAACCAGAAACGGCAAATCGCGTTTCGTGGTTTCGAGCCGACGTCAAAACGATTTCGACGCTCCGAGCGTTGCTAGCGCCGCGCGTGCGGCGGATTCTTCGGCGAGTTTCTTCGACGTGCCCCGGCCGGTGCCGACGCGGCGGTCGAAGAGGAAGACCGCGACTTCATATTCGGGGGCGTGGTCCTCGCCTGCGATGCCCATGACGTCATAGCGGAGGGCGGTGTTGCCGTGCAGAGGTTGGACGAGTTCTTGCAGGCGTCCCTTAGGGTTGTCGTCCGCTTCCGTGGTGAGCAGGCGGGCCAACAGATCGCCGTAGATGGCCATGACGATGCGGCGCGTGGTGGGCAGGTCGCTGTCGAGGTAAAGCGCACCAACGATGGCCTCAAACGCGTCGCCGAGCAGCGAGGGGCGGTTGCGCCCGCCGTATTTCTCCTCGCTCTTTCCGAGAAACAGGCACGCGTCGGCACCGATCTCCTTGGTCAGCCCGGCGAGAAACGCCTCGTTGACCAAGAGCGCGCGCCGTTTGCTCAACACGCCCTCCCGTTCCTGCGGGAAGAGATGAAACAGCGCTTCAGCTAATAAAATTTGCAGGACAGCATCGCCCAGAAATTCCAAGCGTTGATTGTTGTCCGCATCGGGGATTTCCGCGGCGAGAGACGTGTGCGTGAGGGCAGACCGGAGCAGCGTCGGGTCGCGAAATGTGTAGCCGATGCGCGCCTGGAGTTGGTCAAGGGCGGGGTGCATTTCAGATCAATGGTCGCAGGGCCGGACTCCCCGCCACGACACGTGGGTGGTCGCGGCCAGCAAGGCCACCCCATCGGGTTACTTTGGTCGATGACAATGGTCGCAGGTTCATGAGCTGGCGCTGGTGTAGCGGCGCAGGCCGCGATTGAACACGAAGACGGCGGCGGCGAACCAGACGAGGGCCGAGCCGAAGAGCCACGCCGAGAGTGTGAGGTCGAAGCCCTGCACGAGGAGGCTGGCGGGCACGTTGGTGACCATGACGACCGGGAGCAGCCAGACGAACAGCATCTGCGTGGCGATGCCGGTGAACGCGGCGCGGGGCAGGCGCGAAAATTCCGTCAGCGTGAAATAGATGCCCTCGATGCCCTGCGCGCTGGTGAGCCAGAAAGCCAGCGAGATGGACAGCACGAGAATGCTGTAATGAATGACGACGCCGCACAGCACCATGAGCGCATAGAGCGCGATCTGGCCGGCACTCGGGTCGAGCCCGAGTTGGCGCGCGGCGTAGATGACCACGGCGGCGGCGACGAGGGAGTTGAGCAGGCTGTCGGGATCGAGTTTGCGGGTCGTCGCCATGAACATGACGTTGCCCGGCTGCGCGAGGTAGAAGTCAAAGTTGCCCGAGCGGATATTGCGCCCCATTTCGAAAATACTGCTCCAGAAAAAACCCATCAGAAACCGCTGGATCAGCATGGAGGTGCCCACGAGGAGTACCATCTGATACTTGGTCCAACCGGCGATCGACTGGGTGTGCTCATAGATGACGGTGATCGTGAGAATATTGACCGACATCCAGAAAAGCTCCACGAGCGACCACACAAAAAAATCGCCACGAAACATCAGCGTGCGCGTGATCGAGTAACGTGCGGAGGCGGCCCAGATTTTGGCGTAGTGCAGCATGATGGTGTCAGCCGCCGACGGCGGTGTGACGACGCAGGCCGCGCGACCAGAGAACCTGGTTGACCAAGAGCAGGGCGATCACCCACGCGACCTGAATGCCGTAGCCTTGGAAGATCAGGGTCGGGTCGGTGAGGCGGCCGGTGAAAATCGCGGCGGGGAAATACATTTGATAGTAAAACGGCAGGCAGCGCGCGATCGCGTAGGCCCACTCCGGGAGCAGGTCCAAGGGAAACATCTGTCCGCCCAGTAACGTTTCGAGCGCCATCGAGAGGATCACGAAGCCCTGGATCTCGAGGAACCAGAACGAGAGCAGGCCGAAGCAGTAGGCGATGCTGAACTGGATGACCGCCGACATCGCCATCGCCGGCAGTCCGAACAGCAGGACGCGGTAGTCGTGCGGGAACGCGAGATACTCCCTCAGCACGGGCAAGGCGATCAACAGGGGGACGATCACCACGAGGCCGCTCACCAACCGCGCGGCGACGAAGATGCTGAAGCGATACGCGAAGTAGTTGATCGGCTTCAGGAGGAACTGGTTGATGAGCCCGTTGCGGATTTCCTCGCTGATCTGGTAGTCCTCGTTGAACGCGCTGATGAAGAACTGCAGAATCAGGAGCGTAACAAAGTAAGTGATGGTTTGCCCGAGGGAGAATCCGCCGATACCGCCGGAGCCGCCCAGCGACGCCGCGCTCCAGAGAATGACCACGGCGGCGAGGTGGAAGAGGGAAAAAAAACCGCGCACCGCGAAGTTGAACCGGTAGACAATATTGCTCTGCAGGCCGGTGAGGAAGACCTGACGGTATTTGTCGAAGATGGCGAACATGGCGGGAAGAAGGAGCGAGTAGCGAATAGTGATTCGGGAATGACGCAAACGTGAGCGCACTAGGCTCGCGGCCCGCTCCTCACAACTCGTTACTTTGACATGAGCCCGAACCGCTCAATGACTTCCTTGCCGAGGCTGCGGTAGGCCGTGGACCCGGCCCCGTTGGGGTCGTAGGCGAAGATGGGCTGGCCGAAGCTCGGGGCCTCGCTGAGGCGGATGGTGCGCGGAATGACCGAGTTGAAAATCTTGTCGGGCAGGTGCTGTTTGACCTCGTCGACGACCTGTTTCGCAAGATTGATGCGGGAATCAAACATCGTCATGACGACGCCGCCGAGTTTGAGGTGATCGTTGACGTGGGCATCTTTGAGCCGCTCGACGTTGCGCAGGATTTGACCGAGGCCCTCGAGGGCGAGGTATTCGCACTGGAGCGTGATGATGAGTTGATCGGCGGCGGCGAGGCTGTTCATCGAAAGCATCCCCAGCGCGGGCGGGCAGTCGATGATGATGGCGCGGTAACCGTTGGATTTGCGGAGCGGCTCGAGCACCCCGCGGAGCTTCATGAGATAGTTTTCGGTCTGCGCCAGTTCAATTTCGGCGGCGGCGAGGTCTTCCTCGCTGGGGATCAAGGCGAGGTGCTCGTAGGCAGTTGGCGTAATCATCTCGAAGATGGAACTTTCGCCGCGGAGGGGACCGTAGAGACTCTTGCCTGCCTGTTTCTCAACGCCGACCGCGCTCGTGGCGTTGGCCTGTGGGTCGAGATCGATCAGGAGCGTGTGGATTTTTTTCTCGGCCAAAGCAGCGGCGAGATTGACGGCGGTGGTGGTTTTACCGACGCCGCCTTTTTGGTTGGCGATGGTGAAGACAGTAGTGGGCATGAAGAGAAGTTACGTTAGGTAGTGACAAGGGGGGCATGGCCGAGCAAGCGCGACGTCAGAGGATTTCGAGGATGGTGAATCAGGGAGGGCGAATTTTATTTCGGCGCTTGCGCGAGGTTTTTTTTCCTGCAACGTCAGCGACTCTTGAGGTTTGGCGCGGTAGCCAAGTGGTAAGGCCGAGCTCTGCAAAATCCAAACCGGCCTTTTGCGCATTTTTTCCCAAGATTTCTGATACGTGCTTTGAGAGGTGAATTCGCGAAAACTGCCTTTCCGACTGTTTCGCAAATATGCCCAATTTCGACGGAAGGTGTAGAAACGAGGTGTAGAAAAAAAGAAGGAGTGGAAGACGCTGGGAAGAGCTGAGCTTTTGTGGCTAAATCTACGCCCGCGCTGGACCGCCAACGCCTTTTTTCTACACTCGCGACGCTCTAGGCCTACGGGTTCGGCTGGCCTCACCGTCGTGAGCAAGCTCCCGGCAGACAAAGACGGGTTCTACACCGGGCGTCGTGTAGCGTGCGTGAGGCGAAAAAATCTTCGCGGTCCGCGGTCGCGGCGAGAAAATCGCGGGCGGCGCAGCCGCGCTAGTGCGACTGCGAGCTGAGGTCACGCCTACACGCTGCTAGTGAATCCTTGAGCCGAAACGCTGTATTGGTAATTCGGCTACGGGCTCCACGTCCTGAGCCGCTCGCATATGCGGCAAGTTCGCCCTCGCATCCACGCCCTGCGGCTGCTTTTGGTTACCCAGAACAGGATCAATATTCATCGCTACCTATGAGTGACTTTGTCGAGGACGGACTGCGGGAACATCAGGCCACCAATAATGTGATGTTGGGCTTTCTTGCCGCGTCACAACGCCAGCGGAATCTCACACAACTGCACCCCCAGACTCAGGAACGGCAACTGCCCATGAAACCACTCCCGCTTCTCGCCCTGACTTTGGGGTTCATCCTCTGCACCACGGGTTGTTCCCCGGACCGCCAGGTCTCCGGCCAAGTCTTCGTCGTCACCAAAGGCCGCGAGAATGTGAAGATGGGACTGGTGCACATCCACGCCGTGACGGCCGAGCAACTCGCGCCCATTGCGGCAGAGCTGCTGAAGACCTACAAGCAAGCCGACTTGAAAAAGCGTCAAGCTCTCGCCCAGCAGGTGGCCGACCTGGCCGCCTTGCGCCAGTTTGAGAACGAGTTGGGTGCGTTGCAGCCTGTGGGCCTGAACCTGCCGGAGTTCCGTGCCTGGCAGGAGGAAAGCGCCCAGCGCCGGAGTTCCGGCGCGGCGCGCGACACCGAGAGCACCGATTCGGAAGCATTGTTATTGCGTGCATTTCTGTTCGACCGACTCCCCGTTGCTGAGGGCAAGACGGATGCCGACGGCCGGTTCAACCTCAACCTCAAGTCTAGCCCGAAAGTCTGGTTGCTGGCGCAGGCGGAACGAACCACAGGCAAAGACACCGAGCGCTATTTCTGGGCGCACGCGGTGAAGGATGGCCGTGACACGAACCCAGTGCTGCTCGCCAACGACAGCTTGGTGGAGCGCGGCCTGCAGGGCTTCCTTGATTTTCTAGCGGATAACTCAACCGAAACCAAACAGCCTTTGCTGTTGCCTCAGGTCACTCCGAACCCCGAAATCGTTCAATGGACGAAAACCAGTCTGGTCAGTGCTGGCCTCGTTGCGAAGCAGGCTGCCGAAGCCAAGGTTATTGCCGAAGCCAAGGTTATTGCCGAGGCCAAAGCGCTCGCCGAGAAGCAGGCTGCCGAGGCCAAAGCATCGGCTGAGAAACGTCTTGAATGGACTGGCAAGGCGATGCAGCGGGCGGGAATGAAAGCGGAGACCGTGAAACGCGCACTCACCCAAGGCGGCACCGTCGTCGCGTGGGGACGCAACGGTGATGGCCAAACCACAGTGCCCGCAGGCTTGAGTGGCGTGGTGGCGATTGCCGGGGGATGGTTGCACACCGTGGCGTTGAAGCTGCCGGAGTGAGTCGCAGCCGCAGCGCTGCCTTGGGTCGGGTTGGGTGGCACCCGGAACTTCCTCGAATCCGTTCCCGAAGTCGCCGCCAAGCTGAAGGAAGCCCACACGAAGGCCGCGTCGCGTGAGCGCGAACTCCTCCTCTCCTACTTCGACTTCCTGCCCGCCGCGTTCCTAGCCCACGGCCGCCGGCTCCGTC
>CAMATV010000227.1 GCA_945861235.1 Opitutus sp. GAS368 | reverse complement strand
TCGAAGCCGGCCACCGTCGCACTCCCACCCGTCGGTTTGAGCAACGTGGCCAGCAGCCGCAGCGTCGTGGTCTTGCCGGCACCATTGGCCCCGAGGAGGCCGTAAATCTGCCCTGGGGAAACGCGGAACGAAATATCGTCGGCGGCGCGGATCTCCCCGCGCTTCTTGTCGCGAAAGGTTTTGGTCAGGTGCAGGGCTTCGATCATGGGAAAATTCTCACCGGCTCAGCTGGTCGATCCACACGGGGTTGATCAGGTCGCCCCGACTCGCGCGGAAAAAGAACTTCGGATCAAGCCGCGCCGCCATCACGGAGCGCCGCCGCTGCGCGCGTTCGCGGCGCAGCCCAGCGTAAAATAGGATATCGATCATCGGTGCGGCTTCCATTCGCGCACACTCCACCCGCTGCGGATTCCCAGCGCAAACTTTGGAAAAAACGGCGGAGTCTGGGGCTTGAGCGGCCCGTAGCTTGTCTTCCCCGACGAGCCCCCCGTAGCCTCGCCGCGTGATTCCTTCCATCGTCGTCGTCGGCAGCTTCAACCAGGATCTCACCTGGAGCTGCTCGGAATTTCCCGCTGCCGGCGAGACCGTCGTCGGCCGCTTTAAAACCGGCCCCGGCGGCAAGGGCTCCAATCAAGCCGTCGCCGCGGCTCGCGCCGGCGCTGACACCGCGTTTGTCGGCGCCCTCGGCGACGACCATTTTGGCCGCGATGCGGAAACGTTCCTGCGCGCCGAAGGCATCGCGGTTCACCTCGCCCGCAAAAAACTCCCCACCGGCAACGCCGCCATTCTCGTCAACGGCCGCGGCGAAAATCAAATCATCATCGGCCTCGGCGCCAATGCCGCCCTCGCCCCGCGCGATGTGCCCGCCGCGCTGCTCGGCGGCGCCCGTGTCGTCGTCTGCCAACACGAGACCAACCTCGCGCTCAACCTCCACGTGTTCCGCACCACGCGTCTCGCTGGCGGCACTACGGTGCTCAATCCCGCGCCGATGCGCCCTGACTTTGACGACCGCATCCTCGACGTCACCGATGTGCTCGTGCCCAACGAAACCGAGTTTGTCGCGCTCGTGAATCGCCGCGGCTTCACCGAAAAATCTCTGCATGCGCTCCCGTTCCACGATCTCCACCGTCTCTGCCGGTCGTTCGATGTGCCGACGATCATCGTCACGCTCGGCGCGCGCGGCTGTTTCGTCTCCCAATCGCGCGGCCACCTCTTCATCCCCGCGCACACCGGCCTGAAGGTCGTCGATACGACCGGCGCCGGCGATGCCTTTGTCGGTGGCTTCGCCGCCGGCCTTGTGCGTTTCGACGGCAACATCGCGTCCGCTGCTCGCTACGGCAACGCCACGGCCGGGCTCTCCGTCACAAAATTCGGCACGGCTCCGTCGATGCCCCCGCAGCGCGCCATCGAAAAACTCCTGCGGACCACCCCGGTTACCTAGCCCGGAAAGTCCCTGCCTGATCCTAAAAACGGCCGTTGAAACGCGGAGGACGCGGAGCAAGACCGGAGGAAATGAAGCCCAAAAGCGGCTCACCTGTGCGGTGATATCTCCGGGTTCACCCAAAATGGCTTTCGCCTCCGCGCTCTCCGCGTCCTCCGCGTTTCAACTGTCTCCTCTGGGATCAGGGCAATTCCGCGATGCTCAAAATCATCGCCGCCGCCAATTCAAAATCTTTCACCGCCTGCGTCTTCTCCACATCGACCCACTCGTCGAGCGAGTGACCACGACCACCCTTGCTGGCGGAGCTGCGCGCGATCGCAAACGCCGGGATGCCGAGGCTGATCGGCAAGTTGGCGTCCGTGCTGTTGGTGTCCCAGACCGGAACTTTGTCGAACACACCCATCGTCGCCACAATCTGCCGCAATACCGGCGAGTCCGGCGACGTCGTCCCCGAGGGCCGGTCGCCAATCAATTTGATGTCCGCCGTGATTTTCCCATTCGCCGTCGAACGGATCGCATTTTCCGCCTCCACCGCATCGGCCACAATTTTCTTAAATTTCGCGTCGATGTCCTTGAGCGCCGCCGGATCGACCGCACGCATGTCGATCTCCATCGCCATCTCAAAGGGGATCGAATTCACCGACGTGCCACCCGAGACGATCCCGACATTGTAAGAAACTTTAGGCTTCTTTGGCACAACCAACTGACCGAGGCGCGCGATCGCATCGCCCATCGCAAAGGCCGGACTCACGTTGCCAAACGCACCCCAACTGTGCCCGCCCGGCCCCTTAAACGTGACCCGATAGCGCAGACTGCCGAGCCCGGAGTTGCTGATTAAATCAAGATTGCCGCCATCGACGGTGATGAAGCGTTTGATCTTATCCTTCCACGGACCCTTCGTGAAAAGATACCGCACCCCGCGCAGATCGCCGGGTCCTTCCTCGCCGACATTGCCGATGAACAAAATGTCGCCCGCCGTTTCGACCTTCGCATCACGCATCGCCCGAATCAAAGCCAACACAAAAGCCAATCCCCGCGTGTCGTCACCAATCCCCGGCGCCAGCAGCCGCGTGCCCTGACGCTTCACCTTCACATCGGTCCCTTCCGGAAACACGGTGTCGAGGTGCGCCGCCACTGCGAGCAGCGGCACCGCGCCGCCGGATGTGCCGCGGCGGAGGCCCATCACGTTACCCTCGGCATCCATCTCGACGTTCTCCAACCCGGCATCTTTCAACATCGCCATGTAAGCTTGGGCACGCGGTCCTTCGCCAAAGGGCGGCGACGGAATTTCCGTGAGCTTAATCAACTCGGCGACGAACCGCTCGAAGTCGCGGTCAAACACGCCGACGGCCGCACGAAACTTCGGATCCGCCACGATCTGCCGCGCGAGCGAGTTGCCTGCCGGAGCGACCGTCTGCGCGCGAGCCGCGCCCACGGTCAACGTCGCGAGCAGCGCAACGATGCAAAACCAAGCCGGGCGCAAACGGCTGAACGCATAAAGAGCAGAAGAAACCATGAATGAGGAGAGCTGGGCGGAAAAACTTTCTCAAGCTCACGAAATCGAATCCAGGCCACTCGCCGCCCACACCCGCCCTCCTCGTGGGGGCGTCGCTCGCCGACGCCCGTTCCCGCCTCTCGTCGCACACCACGAAAGCCGGCCGACCGCGCTCGGTCACCACCACGGCACCCGCTCGTTTTACCAGAGCACCCACCTGCGAAAACCCCCTCCTCAGCTGCGTCAGCGTCACCGCGCTCAGGCCGTCAATTTTCCGCATTTTCACATCATTGCACTTTCCGCATCGACCGCCACCTCACCTCACGCCCCGATCGGGTGCCACGTCGTCTTGAATTCCAGCGTGTCGCGCACCGCGTAAAGACTCTGCGCCGAATCGGCCAACCAATCCATCGGCTCTTCCGCCTTGAGCAAATGCAACCGCTTCATGCTGTCCGCCGCACCGAGCGCGAGCGCCTTGCGCTCGTCCGCATTCGCCACGCCGACCAAGGCGCGGAGATGCCGGTGCGTCGCAAAAGTCGGCACCATTTCCTTGCGAAACCCGGTGAGCACATTCACCACGCCGCCCGGCAGATCGCTCGTGGCGAGCATCTCGCCGAGGAGAATCGCGGGATAAGGCTGCGACGTCGACGCCAGCGCGACCACCGCGTTACCACTCGTGATCGCCGGAGCGAAGAGGGACACGAGCGCGAGCAGCGGTGACTCCTCAGGCGCGAGCACACCCACGATTCCCATGGGCTCGGTGACCGTAAAATTGAAATACGGCGCGGCCACCGGATTCACGTTGCCCAACACCTGCTCATACTTGTCCGTCCAACCGGCATAATAAATCAGCCGATCGACGGTGGCGGCAACCTCACGGGCCGCGGCCACTTTCGACGCACCGCCCAACACGAGGGCTGCCGCCATTTCGCCAGCGCGCGCCTCAATCATTTCGCCGAGGCGGTAAATAATTTGGCCACGATTGTAAGCCGTGCGCTTCGCCCAACCGGGGCCGGCCTTAGCCGCGGCCTCGACCGCGTTGCGCAAATCCTTGCGCGTGCACTGCGGGATGTTGGCGAAAAAATTTCCGGCCGCATCTTTGAGCGGAAATACGCGCGCGCTCTCGGAGCGGATAAACGCGCCACCCACGTAAACTTTCGGGGTCTTGGTAATAGGGAGTCGGGACATGAGTTTTTTAACCACGGATGGACACGGAAGAACACGGATTCAGAGCACCACACGCTCCCACTCGAGCTTGGGTTTGTGGAAATTGACGATGAGGCCGACGCGGAGCTTCGTAATCCGAAGATAATTTATCATCTTCCCCCGCTCTACTTCCGTGATTCGGTCGAGCACTTTTGTGTCTACGATCACCGACGACGACGCCATCAGGTCGGGCACATATTCACCCACCTGCACGGTTTTGTACAGAATCTGAAAACGACGCTGTTGCTCGACGGCGATTCCCCGCAGCCGCAACTCCACCACGAGCGCATTTTCATACGGCTTCTCGTGCAACCCATGCCCCAGCACGTTCAACACCTCAAACGCCGCGCCGATGATCGCGTGAGTCAGCTCGCCCTCCGGCAGATTGAATCCGTGTTTATCCGTGTCCATCCGTGGTTAAAAAATTAGATCAGTTTGCAGTAATCCAGCAGCCCCTGCCGGCCGCCTTCGCGACCGAAACCGCTTTCTTTGTAGCCGCCGAAGGGCGACGCCGGATCGAATTTATTGTAGGTGTTCGCCCAGACGACGCCCGCCTTCAGCTCCGTCGACATCTTCAAAATACGTGAGCCCTTGTCGGTCCACACGCCCGCGCTGAGCCCGTATGCAGTATTGTTGGCCTTTTCGATCGCCTCATCGACCGTGCGGAACGTCAGGATACTCAGCACCGGGCCAAAAATCTCCTCCCGCGCTATGCGGTGGCTCATACTCACACCCGAGAATAGTGTCGGGCGGAAATAGAATCCCTTCGTCGGCAGCCGACACGCCGGCTGAAACATCTCCGCACCTTCCTTCAAGCCGCTCGCCACCATCGCCGTGATTTTCCGGAGCTGCTCCTTCGAGTTGATCGCGCCAATGTCGGTGTTCTTGTCGATCGGATCGCCCACGCGCAGGACCTTGATCCGGTTCTTCAGCTTCGTGAGCACTTGCTCCGCCACCGGCTCGTGCACCAGCAGCCGCGAGCCGGCGCAACACACGTGGCCTTGATTAAAGAAAATCCCGTTGACGATGCCCTCGACCGCCTGATTCAGCGGCGCGTCGTCGAACACGATGTTCGCCGCTTTGCCACCGAGTTCCAAAGTCATCTTCTTGTCCGTACCTGCGAGCGAGCGCATGATGATCTTGCCGACTTCCGTCGACCCCGTGAACGCAATCTTCGCCGGGATCGGGTGATTCAGCACCGCCGCCCCGACGTCGCCCGCGCCCGTCACGAAATTCACCACGCCCGGCGGCAGGCCCGCGTCCTGCAAAATTTCTGCCAATTTGAGACACGTGATCGACGTCGTCTCGGCCGGCTTCAGCACGACTGTATTCCCCATCGCCAGCGCCGGCGCGAGTTTCCACGCCAGCATGAGCAACGGGAAATTCCACGGGATCACCTGTCCGACCACCCCGAGCGGCGCGACCTTCCGACCCGGCGCGACGTAGTCGAGTTTGTCTGCCCAACCCGCGTGATAAAAAAAGTGCGCCGCTGCCATCGGCACATCGAAGTCCCTCGACTCCTTGATCGGCTTGCCACCATCCAGCGTCTCCGCAACGGCAAACTCCCG
>CAMATV010000226.1 GCA_945861235.1 Opitutus sp. GAS368 | reverse complement strand
AGGAACCACCAGCCGCTGCCGAACTGGACCTTACCCGCAATCGAGCCGTCCTGGAAATTTCCGATCATCGCCCCGAGGACATAATTGTCGTTCGGGTTGTTGTTATAGAGGATCGTGCGCGGGAGCTGGTCGGTGGAGTCGAGCGTGTTGAGGTAACGCGACAGTGCGACGGCCTGCGGGAAATCGCCGATGGAATCGAAGCCGGTGTCAGGCCCGAGCTTGCCGAGCAGACGGGCGTTGTTATTGCGCAGCGCCCCGAGGTGGAGCTGCTTCGTCCAACCGCGCGCGGCGTCCCAACGACCGAATTCAAACATCAAATACGAGCCATAGCGGACGGTTTCCTCAGCGGTCGAAACGCGGCCGGCCCGCGCCGCGTCGAAGACCCTCTTCGCCTGCGCGTGCGTACAGGGCTCCGCTAGCGCGTGCTCAAGACCATGGTCGGAGATACGGCAGCCGGCAGCGTGAAAATCATCATGACGCTGCTTCAACGCACCCATGAGGTCGTCGAAAGTCTTAATGCCACCGGCCGCGAATGCACCGCCCGCTGTCACCGCGAGTTTTTCGAGCCACACGTTGAACCCCTGCGGATTGCCGACGGCGAGGGCCTTGTCGGGGCGAAACGCGGGATAGACGCGCGCCTTCAACTTGCCGGGATTCGCGCGGATCTTCGCGTGGTGGTCGAGTGGATCGGCCGGGCAATCCGTGGTGCAGATGACGGCGACCTTCGATTCGTTGATGAGGTCGTGCACGCGGGTTTTGGCGAGCTTGGCATTGGCCTGCTTCCAGACTTTCTCCGCAGTCTTGCCGTCGAGCAGACCGTCGAAACCAAAATAGCGTTTCAACTCGAGGTGCGACCAGTGGTACAGCGGATTGCGCAGCGTGTGCGGCACCGTCTCGGCCCAGGCCTGAAATTTCTCGCGTGGCGTGGCGTCGCCGGTGACGAAGCGTTCGTTCACGCCGTTGGTGCGGAGCGCGCGCCACTTGTAGTGGTCGCCGCCGAGCCAGAGTTCAGCGAGATCAGCAAACTGATGGTTGCTCGCGATGAGGTCGGGCGGCAGGTGACAGTGATAATCGTAGATCGGTTCGCTCTTCGCGTAGCGGTGGTAGAGCTCACGGGCCTGCTTACTGGTCAGAAGAAAATCGTCGTGAATGAGAGAAGTCTTGGTCATGGGGAGAGAAGGTGCCACGGACGTCTCGCCCGTGAATCGTGTTAATCACGGGCGGGAGGCCCGTGCCACGCATTACTTGGAAATATCGTTCAGCATCGCGTCGAGCGACGTGAAGCCAGCGAGGAGCTTGTGCGCAGCGGCGCAGGTCACGGCGGGCGCGAGGCCGGTGTTTTCGGCGAGAAACACGATGTAGCTCGCGATGTTTTTTGAAAAATTGAGCCGGCCTTCGTCGCTGATCGCATAGAAACGGGCTCGTTGCTGATAACCCGCCGGCGTGTGGTCGCCCAGCGCAGCCTTCTCCGCGCGACCGCCGGCGGCGAGCACGTGGAGGAAATTATATTCAAACCAAAACATGTGCTCGGGGCTGGCCGCCAGCGCTGCGAGCGCACCGCGCGTGGCGGTCGGGTCGGCGAACACGTCGGTCGACTGGCCGGACTTCGCGAGCGCATCGGTGATGAACACCCGCGCCATCTTCCGTTCCGTGGCGTCGGCGCTGAAAGCACCGAGCAGCGCGAGCTCGAGGGTGAACTTATACCAATCGCGCCACAGCGCCTGATCGGCCGCATTCTTCGAGGTAAACAGCGCTCGACCCATCTCGTAGGTGTAGCGGCCGCTCGTCTTGATTTCGAGCCGGCTGCCCGTGACCTGGCCCATGACTTGATAATTCTCGGCCGATTTTCCGGAGCCCGAGTGGAAACCGATGCTCGCACCGAAATTCTGACACACCGCCCACTGCTTCTCGATCAGCGAGCGCAGCGCGGCGTTGTCGGGATAGGGCATGTTTTTCTGGAAGCCGAACGCGGGCGCGACGAAGTGGATCTTCATCCCCAAAGCCTCACAGAGCGCGAGCATAATGGCCGTGGTCTCGGCGGTGGTGAGGCCGGGCAGTTCGTCGATCGAGAGTTCGCGCAAGTAGGCCCGGCCGACGGCGGTCGTGAAAAGCTTGGCGCGCGCGGCGGCGTATTTCTCGTCGCGGACCTTCATCTTTTGCAGCGACGGCCAGACGTAGGCGAGGAGCCTAGCGAATTCGGCTTCATTCAAAGTGAGGCCAGCTTTCGCCACCCGTGCCTTCACCGTCGCGACGAGCGCGGCCGGGACATGGGCTGCGACCCACCCGCCGGCGTCATCGGCGACGGTCGTCTGCGCGAGTTCGGGCGAGAGATCGAACGTGATGTAGCTCGCGAGCACACACCCGGTGACGAGCGCGTCTTCACGCGAGTCAAATTTTCCGCCGATGGGTTGGTGGTCCGCGTTGAAGCTCCACGCAATCCCGCGGCGGTGAAAACCGGTTTTCAGTTTCGAGAGCACGCAACCGTGACTCATGCCTTCGACGCTCTGACCTTGGTGGCCCTCGGGCACGTGGGTGCCGATGAACGGAAACGGCACCGTGTCGAGCTTGCCCGCGAGCATGACATCGGTGTCGTAAACGAGCTCACGCGGAATCGAATTTTGGTTCGCCGTCACGCCGAGACTCAACGCGCTCATCGCCCACTCGACGGCCGGCCAGTGCAGGGTCGTGAAACGTGCGCCGATCCCGAGCGTGCTGCGCCCGAGCTGTTCGGTGGCGGTGGGGAAAATCGTCGAGGCCGCGTGGTGCGCCTGGATGAGGTTCTTCAGTTTCAGCAGGTTCGCAAAGGTCGCGGGAAACACCGTCGTGCCATCCGTGAGTGCCACCGCGTCGTGCAACGTATCCGCTTTCCCCGCATCGCCCTGCAGTCGCCACGCGCAGTCGCCTTGAACGTTTTCCACCAGAGTGAACGCGCCCGCGGCCGTCCCAAATCGGCTCTTCGCGTAAACCTTCATCGCCTTGCCGGCGCGGAGCTCGTCGCGCAGCGCCGACCAATCGAGACAAAAGTCGGGCGACACGCAGGGATTCGTCGCGATGCGAAGTTTGTTTTCGAGGAGGAAGCGATTGATGGCGGACATCGTTGAAAAGGGACCGAGGAAAAAAAGAGGCGCACACACCCAGGGTCGAGACAAGTTTTGGTTGTTTCTTCAGACTCCCTCTCCGTCGGACCGTCCGCCTTCCGCGGTTCCAAGGCCGCCAGCGGGGCGCTTACTTTTTTCAGAGGCAACGGCGTCCGAGGTCATTTTGGAGATTGCGCAAGCCCCGCCGCGCGCTCTGCTCGCGCCTTTCCACGCATGTCCGCTGTCGCCTCCCCGGCCACCACTCAACCCAATCCCGACCATGTCCTCCGCCTCGCGGCCGAGCTGAACATCAAGGTCTATCAAGTCGCGGCCACCGCCCAACTCTTCGCCGAGGGAGCCACCGTGCCCTTCATCGCCCGCTACCGCAAAGAGGTCACCGGCGAACTCGACGAGGTCCAGGTGCTCGCCATCCGCGACCGCCTCGAGCAGATGAAGGCCATCGACGAGCGCCGCGCCGCCATTCTCTCGTCACTCAAAGAGCGCAACCTCCTCACGCCCGCGCTCGAAAAATCCATCAACGCCGCCGACACCCTCGCGGTCCTCGAGGACATTTACCTCCCCTTCCGTCCGAAGAAACGCACTCGCGCCACCATCGCGAAAGAAAAAGGCCTCGAACCCCTCTCCGAACTGCTCTGGGCCCAAGACCCGACCACCGACGCCCTCGCCGCCGCGCAGGCCTACGTCGGCCGGGACTACACCGCTGACGACGGCAAAAACGTCGTTTCCAAAATCGCCTCCACCGACGAGGCCTTCGCCGGTGCCCGCGACATCATCGCCGAGCGCGTCAGCGACGACAAAGACGCCCGCGCCAAGCTCCGCGCCGTTTACCAAAAAGACGCGATCATCTCCTCGAAAGTCCTCACCGGCAAAGACAGCACCGTCGAAGCCTCGAAGTTCAAAGACTATTTCGAGTGGAGCGAGCCGCTGAACAAAGCCCCTTCCCACCGCGTCCTCGCCATGCGCCGTGGCGAAAAAGAACTTTTCCTCATGATGCGCGTGCAACTCCCCGACGAGGCCACCGCCTTCGCCGAAGTGCAGCAGTTCTTCGTCAAATCGACTCTCGGCTCTCAACCCTCAACGCTCAACTCCTGCGCTGCACAGGTCATCCTCGCCGTGCAGGATTCCTGCAAACGTCTCCTCTGCCCCTCGATGGAAACCGAGATGCGTCTCGAATCCAAGAAGCGCGCCGACGAAGCCGGCATCAAAGTCTTCGCCGACAATCTCCGCGAACTCCTCCTCGCCGCCCCCCTCGGCCAAAAAGCCGTGATGGCCATCGACCCCGGCATCCGCACCGGCTGCAAAGTCGTCATCCTCGATCGTCAGGGAAAACTCCTCCACAACGACGTCGTTTTTCCCGACCGCATGGAGGTCGAGGCGAAGGAAAAGCTCACCGGCTTCGTGAAGTTCTTCCACGTCGAGGCCGTCGCCATCGGCAACGGCACCGCGGGGCGCGAGACCGAAGCCTTCGTCCGCACGCTCGGCCTCTCCGGCGCGATTCCCATCGTCATGGTCAACGAATCCGGCGCCTCGATTTACTCCGCTAGCGATGTCGCCCGCGAAGAATTCCCCGACCACGATCTCACGGTGCGCGGCGCCGTCTCCATCGGCCGCCGTCTCATGGATCCGCTCGCCGAGCTCGTAAAGCTCGACCCAAAATCTATCGGCGTCGGCCAATACCAACACGACGTCGACCAAGCCGCACTCAAACGTTCCCTCGACGATACCGTCGTCAGCTCCGTGAACGGCGTCGGCGTCGAGCTCAACACCGCCTCGAAACAACTCCTCAGCTACGTCTCCGGTCTCAACGCCGCGACCGCCGCCGCGATTGTCGCGCGCCGCAACGAAAAGGGCCCCTTCAAATCCCGCGCCGACCTCAAGGACGTCCCGCGCCTCGGCCCCAAGGCCTACGAGCAAGCGGCCGGCTTCCTGCGGATCCGCGATGCCGCGCACCCACTCGACGCGAGCTCCGTTCATCCGGAGCGTTACCCGCTCGTCGAAAAAATGGCCGCCGACCTCGGCACCACCGTCCCCGAGCTGATCCGCGACGGAAAACTCCGCGCGAAAATCAAACTCGAAACCTACGTCACGCCCGAAGTCGGTCTCCCCACGCTCACCGACATCATGGCCGAGCTCGCGAAACCCGGCCGTGATCCGCGCGAGAAATTCGAAGTCTTCGCCTTCTCCGCCGAGGTGCACCGGCCCGAGGATCTCAAGCCCGGCATGAAACTCCCCGGCATCGTGACCAACGTCACCGCGTTCGGTGCCTTCGTCGACATCGGCGTCCACCAAGACGGCCTCGTGCACGTCAGCCAGCTCGCCGACTCCTTCGTGAAAGAACCCTCGACCGTCGTGAAGCCCGGCCAAAAAGTTCAGGTCACCGTCACGGAAATCGATCTCCCGCGCAACCGCATCGCCCTCTCGATGCGCAGCAATCCCGCCCTCGGTCCCAAAACCGCGAATACCGGCAGCCCCGGCGGCCAGCGCTCACCCGGCAGCGGACCCCGCCCCGGT
Source organism: Opitutus sp. GAS368 (assembly GCA_945861235.1). GTDB lineage: Bacteria > Verrucomicrobiota > Verrucomicrobiia > Opitutales > Opitutaceae > GAS368. The sequence goes on along the minus strand of CAMATV010000226.1, from coordinate 137 downwards.
GGCGGCGCACCGGCCGCACCTCGCCCACCGGCCGCCGTGAACAACGACTGGTTCGCCGCCGCGTTAAACAAGAAACGTTGAGTCGGGCTCACCGTCGCACCCTCACCGGCGGCGACGGCGCGCCAGAAGCCGTGAGG
>CAMATV010000225.1 GCA_945861235.1 Opitutus sp. GAS368 | reverse complement strand
TGGGGCTGGCCGGAGTTTGAGGTGGCGCTGATCAACGACCCCGTCGGCGGCGCGGAGTGCGCGGCGCATTTGCTCAGTTTTGATTCCGTGCAGGGGCGGTGGGCCCACGAGGCGGTGGCCGAACGGGTCGGCGGGAACGAAGTGATCCGGGTGGGCGCGGCGAGCATCGCTTTTAGCGGGCACCGCCGGCCGGGCGACGTGGATTGGGCGGGGCACGGGGTGGAGATCGTGCTCGAGTGTAGCGGGAAATTTCGCACGCCGGCGGATCTCGCGGTGTATTTTGAGCGTGGCGTGAAAAAAGTGATCGTGGCGGCGCCCGTGAAGGGTGATGCGCTCAATATCGTGATGGGCGTGAACGACGGGCTCTACGAACCGGCGAAGCACCGGTTGCTCACCAACGCATCGTGCACGACCAACTGTCTCGCGCCGGTCGTCAAAGTGATGCACGAGGGAATCGGCATCGAGCATGGGGCGATCACGACGCTGCACGATGTGACGAACACGCAGACGCTCGTCGACGCGCCGCACTCGGATTTGCGACGGGCGCGGGCGGCGGGGATGTCGCTGATCCCGACGACGACGGGGAGCGCGACGGCCATTGGGATGATTTATCCGGAGCTGCTTGGGAAGTTGAACGGCCACGCGGTGCGGGTGCCATTGCTGACGGGGTCGCTGACGGACTGTGTTTTCCAGATGCAGCGAGCCACGACTGTCGAGGAGGTGAACGCGTTGCTGAAGGCGGCGAGCGAGAGCGGGCCGTTGAAAGGGATTTTGGGATTTGAGACGCGGCCGTTGGTGTCGGTGGACTACAAGGGCGACCCGCGGTCGGCGATTATCGATGCGCTGTCGACGATGGTGGTGAACCAGCGCATGGTGAAAATTTACGCATGGTATGACAACGAGTGGGGTTATTCGAACCGGATGGCGGAGTTGACGCGAAAGGTGGCGGTTTCGCTGTGAACGGCGGAGGCGAATTCACGGGTTGGCGTGGCGCGGGCCCCGCGCGCACGCTCGCGGCGACCGGCGGAGAAGAAAGGAAATGACCTGACGTGAATCTGCGGAATTACATCGTGGTCACGGCGGCTTATTGGGGGTTTACGCTGACGGACGGGGCGCTGCGGATGCTCGTGCTCTTGCACTTCGCGCAGCTCGGGTACCCGCCGGTGCGGTTGGCGATGCTGTTTTTGTTCTACGAGTTTTTCGGGATCGTCACGAATGTGTTTGGCGGGTGGCTGGCGAGTCGGCTGGGGCTGCGGGTGACGTTGCTCGCGGGGTTGGCGTTGCAGGTGGTGGCGCTGGGGATGCTTGCGTTGCTCAATCCGGCGTGGGCCACGGGCTGGGCGGTGAGCTACGTGATGGCGGCGCAGGCGCTGTCGGGTATCGCGAAAGACCTTACGAAGATGAGTGCGAAGAGTGCGATCAAGGTGCTGGTGCCGACGGGCGACGAGGGGCGGGGGGCGCTATTCCGGTGGGTGGCGCTGCTCACGGGATCGAAGAACGCGTTGAAAGGCTGCGGCTTTTTTCTCGGCGGGTTTTTGCTGAGCGTGGCGGGATTTGCGGGCGGGCTGGTCGTGATGGCGGGGGCGTTGCTGGCGGTGCTGATCGCGGCGTCGGTGACGCTGCCGGGGGCGATGGGCACGGCGAAGCAGAAGGCGGGCTGGGGGGACCTCTTTGCGAAGACGCGGGCGGTGAACGTGCTGTCGGCGGCGCGGTTTTTTCTCTTTGGGGCGCGCGACATTTGGTTCGTGGTGGGTGTGCCGGTATTCTTGAGCGCGTCGCTCGGGTGGAGCGGGGCGCGGGTGGGGGCGTTCATGGCGTGCTGGGTGATTGGTTACGGCCTGGTGCAGTCGGCCGCGCCGCTGGTGTTTCGCGGGCGGGTGCCGGCGGGCGGGATGGCGGCGGGTCTGGCCTTTGGCCTCGCGGGTGTCGCGGCGGCGGTGCCGCTGGCGCTCGCGGCGGGGGCGCCGGCGGGCGTGGTGATCGTCAGTGGGCTCGCGGTGTTTGGCGCGGTGTTTGCGCTGAATTCGGCGGTTCATTCCTATCTGATTCTTGATTACACGGACGGCGACAAAGTGGCGTTAAACGTCGGGTTTTATTACATGGCGAATGCGGGTGGGCGGCTAGTGGGATGCCTGTTGTCGGGCGCGCTTTTTCAGTGGGGCGGGCTCGCGGGATGTCTGTGGGGGACGTTGGTGTTTGTGCTGGCAGCGGCGGTGATCGCGCTGGCGTTGCCGCGGCAGGCGGCGCATCCGGAAAAACTGGTGGCGGGGGGAGTGAAGCTCGGGGGCGGCGAGTGACCCGCCGGTTTTGGGTTGGCCGCGTGCCAGTTTGATTGCGTCGGCTCGGTGCGCGCGGCAATGACGAGTGCGATGGATAAACAGCACCGAACTCCCCTGGAGCGGAAAGGGCGGCCGTGATCGCGGGCGTTTTCTTTTTGGTGGCTGCGCTCTACGCGACCGTCGGGCATGGTGGGGCGTCCGGCTACTTGGCGGTGATGGCGCTTGCTGGCTTCGAGCCGGCGGCGATGAAGCCGACGGCGCTCGTGCTCAATGTGGTGGTCTCGCTGATCGGCACGGTGATCTTTGTCCGCGCCGGACATTTCGCGTGGCGGCTATTTTGGCCCTTTGCGGTCGTGGCGGCGCCCTGCGCGTATCTGGGCGGTGGCTGGCAGTTGAGTGCGGAGGTGTTTCGTTGGCTCGTAGCGGCGGTGCTTTTGTTTGCGGCGGGGCGGCTCTTGATTCCCGCGGCGCTGGGGGCAGAGGTGCGGCGGCCGTCGGGGTGGGTGATCGTCCTTGTGGGTGCGTCGATCGGATTTATTTCAGGATTAATTGGGGTGGGCGGAGGGATTTTTTTGACGCCGTTGATTTTGTTTTTTCGTTGGGCAGAGCCGAAGACGGCGGCGGCGGTATCGGCGCCATTTATTTTGGTCAATTCAGCGGCGGGACTACTCGGCCATGTTGGATCGCTGGGACAATTGCCGGCGTCGTGGCCTTGGCTGGTGGTCGCGGCGACCGCGGGGGGGCTGCTGGGTTCGCGCTGGGGCAGTCGAGTGGCGCGGCCTGCGCAGTTGCGCCCAGCGCTGGCGCTCGTGCTGCTCGTGGCGGTGGTGAAGCTCGTGATCACCTGAGCGGGCGGCGCAGTTGAAGGTTGAAAACTGAAGGGCGGATGTGAGCGTGACCGCTCGCATGAAACTGGAGATTCCGGACGGAAACTTTGCTGGCTACATATTTGATCTCGACGGCACGCTCGTGGACACGATGCCGTTGCACTATCTGGCGTGGGACGAGGCCATGCGACGGGCGGGGATGCCCGGGACATTGAGTGAAGATTTGTTTTACTCGCTCGGTGGTGTGCCGACCTTGCGGGTGGCGGAACTGCTGGCGACGCACTACGGGTTGAAAATCGATCCATGGAAGGTGTTTCACGAGAAGGAAGTCTTGTTTTCCGCGCGGACGTACGAGGCGGCGCTGATCGAGCCGGTGGTCGCGTTTGCGCGGCGGGTTGCGGCGACGCATCCGGTGGCGATCGCGTCGGGTGGCCCCCGCGACATCGTGCGGCGCACGCTGGAGCTGAAGGGGCTGGCCGCGCTTTTTCCGGTGGTGGTGTCGGCTGACGATGTGGTGCACGGGAAGCCGGCGCCGGACATGTTTTTATTGGCGGCGAAAAAAATGGCGGTGGAGCCGACGCACTGTTTGGTGTTCGAAGATGCCGAGCCGGGGATGCGTGCGGCGGAGGCGGCGGGCATGAAGTGGGTGCGGGTCGCGAGTCGGAAATAATCAGCAGGGAATTGACCGGGGCGCGGGGCCGCCGCTGGGCGTCGGCAGTTAGCCGGGTGTCAGGCAATTTCGTGCTTCCGAGGGAAGGGGGAACCGTGTTCCAGTGAAGCAATGAAACTTGATACGTTGGTGAAACCGTCGGTGCTCACGCAGCCCGTTTATGAACCGGGCAAGCCCATCGAGGATGTGGCGCGCGAGTTGGGGCTCGATCCGGCGGGAATCATCAAGCTGGCATCGAATGAAAATCCTTGGGGTTCGTCGCCGCTCGCGGTGGCGGCGGCCAAGCGGGCGTTGGAGCACGGCGAACTTTACCCTGATGGCGGGTGTTTTTCGCTGAGGCAAAAATTGGCGACGCGGTGGGGGTTGGCTGCTGAGCAGTTTATCGTGGGGAACGGCTCGAACGAAATCATCGAACTACTCGGTCACGTGTTTCTCCGGGAAGGCGACGAGGTGGTGATGGCCGCGCCGGCATTTGTGGTCTACAAACTGGTGACGCGGTTGTTCGGCGCCACCCCGGTCGAAGTGCCCTTGCGCGAATGGCGGCATGACTTGGACGCGATGGCGGCCGCGATCACGCCGCGGACAAAGCTGGTGTTCGTGTGTACGCCCAACAACCCGACGGGGACGGCAAACACGGAGGCGGAAGTACTAGCGTTTGCGCGAGCGCTACCCGAACACGTGGTCGGGGTGTTTGACGAAGCCTACGCGGAATTCCTGGTCAACGCCCCCGACCTGCGTCCGCTGATCGCCGAGGGGCGAAAAATAATCTGCCTGCGGACGTTTTCTAAAATTTACGGGCTCGCCTCCCTCCGCGTGGGCTATGGCTACGGTAGTGCGGAAATGTGCGCCTTGCTGAACCGCGTGAAGCAACCCTTCAACGTCAACGCGATCGCCCAGGCGGCGGCGCTGGCCGCACTGGACGACAGCGATTTCGCCGAAAAAACGGCGCGAGAAAATCGCGCGGGCCTCGCCGACCTCGTGCGAGGATGTGAAGGGCTGGGGCTCGAGGTGGTGCGCAGTGTCGCGAATTTTATGTTGGTGCGCGTGGGAGACGGCGAGCGGGTGTTCAACGCGCTGCAACGGAGAGGTGTGATTGTGCGGCCGGTCAGGTCCTACGGGTTGCCTGAATGGGTGAGGATTACCGTGGGAACGCCCGCGCAAAACGCGCGCTTTATATCTGAGTTGGCCATCGCCACACGGGTTTGACGGCAGGACGCCACGGGCAGGTGTGACGGGCGGGGCGAGCTCGTCTGCGGTGGGAGGGCGATGCGCGCACTCCAGCCCGACGGAATAGCCCTGATCGCATCCTCCGAACGAACCGGTCTGGCCTTTACAGCAAAGCGGAGTGCGAGAGAGGTGCGCGCGGGTGGCGCCCGCTCACTGGAAAAAATTGTATTTTCCGATGGCCCAGAGTGCGCGGAAACCGTCGCGCCAGCCAATTTTTTTCCCCTCGGCGTAGGTGCGACCGTAGTAGCTGATGCCGACCTCGTAGATCACGGAGCCGGAACGTGCGACCTTGGCGGTGATCTCGGGCTCGAAGCCGAAGCGATTTTCCTCGATCTTGATTTTTTGAATCACCTCGCGACGGAAAACTTTGTAGCAAGTCTCCATGTCGGTGAGGTTGAGATTGGTCGCCATGTTGGAGAGCAACGTGAGAAATTTGTTGCCGACCATGTGCCAGAAATAGACGACGCGGTGGGCGTCTCCGCCGGAGAAACGGGAGCCGAAGACGACGTCGGCCTTGCCGTCGATGATGGGTTTGAGGAGGCGCGGGTATTCGTTGGGGTCGTATTCGAGGTCGGCGTCCTGGATGATGACAGCGTCGCCGGTGGCAGCGGCGATGCCGGTACGGAGCGCGGCGCCTTTGCCCTGATTGACGTCGTGGTAGATGATTTTGGCGACGAGCGGGGCGATTTCGGTGCGGAGGATTTCGCGCGTGCCGTCGGTCGAGCAGTCATCGACGATGATGATCTCC
>CAMATV010000224.1 GCA_945861235.1 Opitutus sp. GAS368 | reverse complement strand
GTCTCCTCGGGCTTGCTGGTCGTGGAAGGCGCGGGGGCGGTCTGCGCGAAGGCGGTGGCGGCGAAGGCGAGGGCCAGCGCGGCCCAGGTGGTCGAATTGCGGTCGTGGGTCATGGTAATCTGATTTGTGGCGGCAGAGCGTGGCCGGAGGTTCATAAAGATCAAATTCGAGTTTCGGGAAAAATTACGCGCGGCAAGCGGTTGAAAAACGCTCACGAAAAGGGGTCGTCAGAAATCGGACGCCCGGTTAGAAGCTCTTCGAAATCTGCGAAGAGAACGTCCGGCCCTTGGCGGTGGTGCCGGCACCGCGGCGATAGCCAAAGGCCTCATCGGCAAGCGGCGGCTCGATGTCGGTGACGTTATTGACGCCGAAACGCAGCGAAACACCCGCGAGCAGGCCACCGCGACGTTGCCTCGGAAGGGCGTAGTTCACGTAGGCGTTGTGCGAGGCGAAGGGGCTCACCAAATAGCGGTAGCGGCGGACATTGCCGGAATCGACATAGACGGAAATGTAGTCGGGCTGGCCGAGCGCGTCGTAAATTTCCTTGGTGGTCGAGGCCCCGGTATCGACGTAGGCACCGTAGTAGGTCGTGAACCAGCCGGCGGTCCAGCGCTCCTTGCGCCACGTGGCTCCGACACTGCCGCGGAAGCGGGTGCGCCCGTCGCGATTGATATTGTTCACCTTGGGCGCGCCGGGTTCGTCCTCGGTGTCGGACTGGAGCAGATACGCGGCGTCGCCCCGCAATGTGGTCTGGCCGAAGCGCGTCTTGGGCAGACGAAGCTCGAACCCGAAATCGAGGCCCTGCACTTCGCGACCGGATAGGTTGACGTAGTCGGTCACCAAAGACTTCACCGCACCGACGGGCGCGCGTTGTTGGACGGCGGGCCGGGTGGCGTTGAAGGCCGCGAAGTCGGCGAGGTCGACCGCCGTGACCGCGTTGCGCGTGATCTTCGGATTACCGACGTAGCTGCTCGTGCCGCTGCCGAGGTTGATCTGGTTGAGAGCGGTGCCGGCGGCGAGGGCCTTTTGGACGGCACCATCGAGGAGTTCCTCGTCTCGCAGGAGCTGGGCCGTGCCGGTGACGTCGTCGATCACGTCCTTCTGCTTAATCCGCCAGTAGTCCATCGTGACCGTGAAGTCGCGGTAGAACGGAGCCGAGAGGGCGAGGCCCGCCGAGATCGAGCGCGAACTCTCGGGACGCAGGGAGGTGTTGCCCTGGCGAAACACGACCGGGCCAGCGCTCGAGTCGCGGTTGAGGCCGGTGACTTCGGAGCGGTAAATATCGTTGTAGGTATTCCCGGAACGTTGGAGCGGCGTCGGATTGCTCTGCACGAGATTGGGCGCGCGGAACGAAGCCGCGAGCGTGCCGCGCAGGAGAATCCAATCGTTGGGCCGGAAATTCACGCCGAACTTCGGTTTCGTGGTGCCACCAAAGTCTGAAAAACGTTCGGCGCGGCCGGCGACGGAAAGCTCGAGGGAGCGGATGAGGGGCTGACGATTGACGCGACTGACAATCGGAAAAAGCACCTCACCGAAGGCGGACGCAATAGTGCGCGACGCGTAGAGATTCACGTTGGGGCTGACGCCGAGAAAGTCGTTTTCGGTAGGCCCGAAAAAAAGATTGGTGGGATCGTTACCGTTGCCATTGAAGGGCGCGTTCGCGGGGTTGAGGCCGACGTAGGGGGGGCGGAAATCTTTGTAGTCTTCCCACCGCATCTCCGCGCCGACCGCGACGCCGATGGGGCCGCCCCAGAAGCGGTCAAACACGGAGCCGTTGACCTTGAGATCCCAGCTCGCGAGCTGCGTGCGGCCTTCGCGGATGAAGACATCGTAGAGCGACTCCGTCAGGGCCGCATTGTTGGAATACGGCTTGTCAACTTGGAGCAAAAACGGATTGGCCGCATTGCCCACCTGCGGCACGAGCTTGAATGTATAGCCGAAGGGGTTGAAGGCCTTCGCGGGATCGGCGGTCGTCAACGCGGCGCGGAGACGACTCTCGCGGACTGCGTTGAACTCCTCGTCGTGGGTCGTGTTGCGACTGAAAAGCACGGCGGTCTCCCACTCCCATTCGCGCGAGAGGCGACCGCGCAGTCCGCCGACAGCACGATAGGCCTCGGAGTCGACGACGATGCGGGTCGGCTTAAAATCACGCGAGATCACGCCGACGCCGGGGAGGAGTTGAACGTCGGCGGGCGCGCCGACGAGGCGTGGGGTGCCGTCGGGGTTCGGGAGTCCGTTTGCCTCGTAGAAACGGGCACCAAAGGGATTGAAGGGATTCGAGGCGCTGACGTAGATGCCGTGATCGGTGGTGGCATCGAACGAGTTGGGGCCGCGACCGGTGATCGAGTGGGCGTTGTAGGCCATAAACTCGCCGAACAGCTCGAGGTTGTCGTCGAGCTTGTGCCGGAAATTACCCATGAGATTAAGGCGGTCCGATTTGGGCAGGGCGGGTTTGAAGTCGTTGGGATTCTGATACCAATTGACCGTGTAGTCATCGATGTTGTGCGAGGGCAGCGTCTGGCGGAAACCGAGGTTTCCGTCGGCGAGCGGGATAACGTAGAAGGTGCCATTCGCTGCCATGGTCGCCGCCGTGCTCCCGGACGTGGTGATGATGCCGCGATTACCCGTGGGTCGAGCGCCGACAAAGGCCCCGGTGGCGTCGTAGCCGCCCCGGACAAAGCCGCCGTAGTAGCTGGAGTCGGTGCTGAGGCGGTTGTCGAAATCGTTATCGCGGACCACCCCACCGGCGGCGTCAGTGATGGGCAGTCCGTTCCACGGCGCGGGCACGTCGCGAACCGTACGGATATCTTGGTTACGGGAAAATTTACGTTGGTCGAGCCAGAGAAAATCGCGGTGGAAATAATCTAGGGTCAGCAGGAGATTGCTGCGCCCGCCGTTGAAATTAATACCATCGGTGACCTCAACGTTCCACTCGTTACCGCCGCCGTGCTGGGTCAGGCTGCTGCGAGTGCGGAGGGAAAGACCGTCGAAATTCCGCCGCGTGATCGAGTTCACCACTCCGCCGGCGGCGTCGGTGCCGTAGATCGCCGAGGCTCCGTCGCGCAACACTTCGACGCGCGCCATCGCGGCGGCGGGGAGCTGGTTGACGTTGACGGAGAGCGAGGGGACGCCGCTCTCGGCCTGCGAAATCGGATGCGGGGCCATACGCCGGCCGTTGAGGAGCACGAGGGTATTTCCGGATCCGATACCGCGCAAATTGATCGAGTTATTGTCGCCGCGCGCATCGGCGCCGAGGGTGTTGCCTTCGTCGAGAGTGATCGGTCCGCCGATGGAGAGCGTAGCGAAGAGTTCGGCCGCCGTGGAGACGCCGCGCAGGGCGAGATCGTCGGCGTTGATCACGGTCACCGGGAGGGTGGTTTCCTGGTCGATGCGCTTGATGTTCGAACCGGTGACGGTGAAGACCTCCATGAGCTGCACCGGCGTCAGGGAGGCGGAGGGGGAAACTGAAGGGGTGGCTGTGCCAGAGGGCTGCGGTGCGGTTTGCGAAACGAGGGGCACCGCGACAACGGCGAGCAGGAGCATGGCGGTCAGGCAGCGGAGGCGGGCGGGCATCCAATGGGGGGAGTTCATAGGCGGTGTTTGCGTCGTTGCGGCGCGTCGGTCGTTGGGCGGAAGGCGAATCATTTCAGAGCGTGGCGCAAGATCACGCGGCCGGCACGCTCATCCGTCAACTGTCCGTCGACCGCAACGCCGAAAGCACGAATTGAAACGCAAAATGGCGCCGGTTCATCGGAGAAGATTAATGAATGCGCCGATCACGGGTGCGTTGGTGAAATCGATGAAAAATCCGCCCGTCGGCGGGACGAGCGCGACGGCGCGCGGTGCGGGCCCACGGCGGCGCGTGATCGCGTCCATCGCGGCAACGGCGGTCCCGGTCGAGCCCACGCCGAAGCCCACGAGGCCAGCCACCATCACGCCCGCCTCGTGGTCGCGGCCGAGGAGCGGCCACACGACCCACGCCGCGAACGCGAGTGAGACGAGCGTGTTCACGACGAGGATCACGAGCATCGGGCCGGCGACCGAGGCCAGTTCCGCGAGGTTCAGCGCAGCGAGCGTCACCGCCAGAAAGAGCGGCAGGAGCACGGCGGCGAGGCGCGCGATCACGTCGCTGCGTAGCCACGTGCCTCCTGCGCCATCGTGCGCCGCGCGGACGAAAAAACCCACGAGCAGCGCGCCCATATAAGCGGGCAATGACGCTCCCGCGCGGTCGAGCCCGAAACTGACCCAGGCGCCGGCTTTCACACAGCCTGCAATGAGCAAAGCATGACCGACGGCCGTACGGCCTAACCCACCGAGCGCACGCACATCGCTGAAAAAACTCGCGACTGAGGAGGATGTTTCCAGCGGAACCGGAGCAGGTCCCGAGACGTTTTTTCCTCGGCCCCGCAGCAGCCACTCAGCCAACGGCCCGGCGAGCACTCCGCCCGCGACGAGGCCGAACGTCGCCGCCGACGCTCCGATCGTGGCGGCTGAGGCGAGTCCCGCTTGTTCGAAGCGCGGTGCGAACCCCAGCGCCGTACCGTGTCCTCCGACCAGGGTGAGCGCGCCGCACACGACGCCGAGGAGCGGCGGTGCACCCAGCGCGATAGCCAACGCGACCCCAACCGTATTTTGGAGTACGGCGAGCACCGTCCCCGCGACCAACAGCACCGCCAGCGCCCGCCCTCCCGTGCGCAGAATCCGCACCGGAGCGCCGAGGCCGACACACGTGAAAAATGCGACGAGCAACGGGAGATTGAGGTTCTTCATTGGACGCGCGGCCCACTCGACCTCCGTGGTGACGAGCCACGTCCAGCCACCGGTGGAAACTTTCGTAGCGAAGGAAACAACGGCGAGTCCGGAGAGGTTGAGCGCCAGCAAGAGCGCACTGCACAACAGGCCCCCGACGACTGGCACCGGGAGGTTGTACCGCGCCAGCAACGGCACCCGGCGCACCACACCCTCCCCGAGAAGCAGCACGGGCACAGCGAGCAAAAGGAGGATCCAAGGGGAAAGGGTAAGGAGCATAACGTCGCGCAGGGAACAGCGGTGAACACGGGTTGTGCCACGTCCTCGCCACAGGGACAGCGCGAAATGCGCGCACCGACGGGTTGTCAACTCAGCACCTGAATCGGCGCACGGCGGAAGGTAACTCCGGAAAAATTCACGCGCGGAAATGACAGTTGACATCCCGAACGCGTTCGTGAGTTTTTTCGCCCCTTATCTAAAGGCTTCCTAGCTCAATGGTAGAGCAGTTGACTCTTAATCAATTGGTTCCGGGTTCGAGTCCCGGGGGAGCCACCAGATTTAAGCTTTCAGGCCAAACAACTTACACGTTGTTGGGCCTTTTCTTGAAAAGACCTGGGGCGGATTTTGGCCGGATCATTTTGGTTATCGCTACCACCTACGGCCTACGACCCAGCCCGGAGGTGACGACGCCAGCGGCGCGCGGCGCTGCTTTAGGAGGTTAGTCAGAATAACCGGGCACGAGCGCGTGCTCCCTCATGCTTTGCGTGGGCGGGTTTATCGCCCTCATTTCCGCCCCTATGGCGCCGAGTCGATGCCCAGGCCGACCCCATAGGCACTCCAGTCTTTCGGCTTCGCCTGTTTCATTTCTTCGTAGGCTGGCGTCCACGTCTTCAGGTGCCAGGCGCTCAGGTCGTGGTGGCGCATCGCCTGCCGGTCGTCGCGCCGCTCGCCCATCGTTTGCAACGTCGCATAGTCTTGCAGCAGTTCGTTCACCACCTTCGGCATCTGCGCACGAACGCGCGTCATCGGCCGCACTCGCCAAATCGCGGCTGCGGCGC
>CAMATV010000223.1 GCA_945861235.1 Opitutus sp. GAS368 | reverse complement strand
TGACACTCCGGGCTTGCACCCCCGCGGCGCGAGCCGCCTGACACCGTCACCTCACTCCCCCAACCTACCCATGCGCCTGATCCCGCTCCTACTCTGCGCCTTCCTTGCCGGCCCGCTGGCCGCCCAGACCTCCGCCCGCACCGGCGTTGTCACCGGGCAGGTCATCAACCAGAACACCGGTTACGTCCTGACCAGCGCTTTCGTGGGCACCGCGGGCTCGTTGATGATGGAGGCCACGGACAACAACGGAATGTACCGCCTCGTGCTGCCCGAAGGGCCGCAGACCATCGTCGTCAGCTACTCCGGCCTGGATGAACAGCGCCTCGGCGTCGAGCTGAAGGCGGGCCAGGAGGTACGCCGCGACGTCGCGCTGACCTCCGCGCTCTACAAGATGGACAAGTTCGTCGTGAAATCGATCCGCGAGGGCCAAGCCGCGGCGATCAACGAAGAGCGGTCCGCGGCGAACGTGAAGACAGTCGCGGCGATCGATGCCTTCGGCAACCCGGGCGCGGCGGTCGGCGAGCTGATTATGCGCCTCGCCGGCATCTCGGTCGATGGCTCGGGCGGCAAAGTCGATGCCATCTACGTGCGCGGAATGGCCCAGGACTTCTCCTCCCTGCTGATGGACGGCAACCAAATCGCGGTGTCTGGCGGCTCCTCGGTGAGCTTGAGCAACGTCTACTTCGGCCAGGTGAGCTCCGGTAGCGTCGCCTCGTTGGAGGTGATCAAGGCCCCGACGCCGGATATGGACGGTAACGCGATCTCCGGCTACCTGAACCTCCGCACCAAGCGTGCGTTCGACCGAGCGCCGGGCCGGGTCATTACCCTCACGGCCGGCTACTCCTACATCAAGGATTACCAGCACAGCAGCGTGCCCTTCAGCACGCCGTTCGAACCCTCGCTGATCGACGTCAATTACTCGGATGTGCTGAGCGTCTTCGGCGGGAAGAACAACCTTGGCATCAGCGCGACCTTCAACCGCACCATCACCAACAACGTGATCAACGAGATCGGCCACCGCACGGCGGCCGGCAACAGCGACGCCTACTGGGTGCCGCCGGAGCTCTCGCGAGCTCCCGTCAGTGAGCCGCTGCTGCGGGCCGCGGGCGCCGGCCAATGGGGCAACCTCGGCACCCAGACCCCCTCCAACAACACCGCGATCTCCATCGACTACAAGATTAGCGACCGTTCCTCGGTGTACTTTAAGAACACCATCAACCTGATCCAGCGGCGGAGCGGCTCCAACAACGCCTACTTCCGCTGGCTGGCCACCGCGCCGCGCGCCGCCTCCAGCTTCAAGCCCGGTTCGAACTTCAACGTGGTGAGCATCGCCGACGGGGCCGGCACGATCGACACCCAGTCGGTGCTCTACCTCCGCGAGACCCGCGCCTCCACCTGGGCAGCCGGCTGGGAGACCAAGCTCTGGGACGGCAGCGGCCTGCTTAAGGTCGACGCCAATTTCTCGAAGAACATGACCCACTACCCGAAACTGCACCAGCTGGGCGCCCGCCTGCGGGGCGTTTCTTGGGTGCTGGACCGGGAGGACGGCGGCCTGATGCCGCGGATCACCCAGAGCGGCGGCCCCGACTGGAGCAACCCGATCAATTACATCATCCGGCCCGATGCCCAGCTGATCAATTATCAGGCTCCGGCGGAACGCAGCGGCGCCAGCGTTGACCTGCAGCGGACCTTCGCCACGCGCTTCCCGCTGATGCTCAAGACGGGCCTGAAGCAGGCCAACTTCAAGCAGCAGCAGCTGCGCGATCTCGTCTACTATACCTACGCCGGCCGCCCCACCACGCCCGAGAACGGCGGCCTCACGCCCTTCCTCGGCTACAATATGCAGGTTTCCGAGGGCAAGTACGGCCCCTTCCCCTTCGTACAGCTCGCGGAGACCGGCAACCCCGGCGACCCGTTCGCCAACCGCGCGAACTGGACCCAGTCGCCGGTGGACGTCTGGAACACCGTGTACCAGTCGCTGGCCAACGACGCGGCCTTCGATAGCACCGTGAACGCCGCCTACGTGATGGGCGACGCGAGGTTCGGCCTGCTCCGGGTACTGACCGGCCTGCGTTGGGAGGAGACCCGTTCAAGCGGCTCGAACTACCTCCGCATCTCCAACGCGAACAACAACGCCAACGCGACCCTCACCGCCGAGCAGAACGCGGCGCGCGCCCGGGACAATTTCAGCAAGTGGACCACGCAGGGCACGAAGTACGACCATATATTCCCGGGCCTGCACCTCGTCTATTCGATGACCCGAAACACCCAGGTGCGCGCGAGCTACAACGCCACGATCACCCGGCCGAGCCCGACGAACCTACTCCCCGCGATCGTGCCGAACGAGCTCAGCCAAACCCTGTCCTCGGGCAACCCGGCGCTAAAGCCCTACACTTCCGACAACTACGAGCTCTCCTTCTCGCACTTCCTGGGGGGGATCGGCCAGATCTCGGCCGGTGGTTTCTACAAGGACATCAGCAATTACTTCCGCTCGATCCGCTCGGTCGTGCCCGAGGGCCCGAACAACGGCTACGCCGGCGACTACGCGGGCTGGCAGCTCTCGCGGAACGAGAACGTGGGCAGCGCCTGGATCAAGGGCCTCGAGTTCAACTACAGCCAGCAGTACACGATGCTGCCCGGCATCTGGCGCGGCCTTGGCTTCTTCGCCAACTACACCTACCTGAAGACGTACGGGGACTACGGCGCGGCCACCGGCAGCACCAGCCGCCTCCCCCTGCTCACGCCGCACACGTTTAACACCGGCTTCTCCTTCATCTACAACGGCCTCGTGGTGCGCCTGATGGGCAACTACCGCGGCGAATTCTTCCGTTCGACCGTGGCCGGCCTGCCGACCCGCGCGGCGGCCTATGACACCTACCAGCACAGCCGCACGCTGATCGACCTGAAGTTCCAGTACGCCTTCAACCAGAAGTATGTGCTCAACGTCGACCTCTACAACCTGACGAACGACTACACGAACAACGACTACGTGCACGTCTACAACCGGGAGATGTTCACCTACGCCGCCGGCTCCGGTTCCGCGGTCCGGCTCGGGCTCACCACGCGGTTCTGAGTCCAGTTACCCGCCGGTCGGCGCGACCTGAACCAAGCTCAGCGCGCCACCCGCCGACTGGCCATTCCCGTCTCGTAGCGGTCGACCCACCCGCGGTGCCAGGCGCGGTAGGCGCCGGCCTCGAGGTAGTGGCTCGCCTAGACCATCAGGCCCAAGTAGGCGTGAAGGTTGTGCCTCTTTTCCTTCATTTGCCCTGACTGGCGCGGGAGCCCTTGCGCGATTACCACACCATCGTCCAGCTGCTCGCCAATCCAACGACAGCCAAGGGACTGACCGTCCGCTGCCGCTGAGATCGCCTCAAGTGTACTCTCGCGCGGAAAGTCACCGGGAGCGAGATGGCTGCTAGAAACATTACGCCGATGCGATTCCCTGGTGATGAAACTACCTCATTCATCCTAATGGCTCTGCTGAGTTGTGAAGGTTAATTATTGACGCTTCCTAGGGGCCGATGGCGCGATTCAAGAGGTTGCGGGTGATTTGTTGGACGCGCGCATCCGGCCCGTTGGGCCGCGACCAATGGGACCACGGAACCATATGGCCGGGCGGCGATGCGAGGCCCTGAGCCCAAAAGATCGTCGCCGCATTAAAAACGAAATTATTTTTTGGCCCGGGGAAAATCGTCGCAGTGTAGCGACTGGGAGTGACGCCGCTTGCCCAGACTAAACCCTCAGCGACCACTTCGAGCCCAGGTATTTTTGCGGGGGCGCCGTGGTGTTCCCAGCCGACCAAGCCGGGAATGTGATCCCCTTTTTTCATTCCGGTCCCGGCAAAGATCCAGTGGTCTGGTCGGGTGCAGGTCCAGTCTCCGCCCCCGTTGAAGGGAACCACGGTGCGGGCGCCGATGATCGCGCTTTCGTCGGGACCGGCCCGCTGGTAGTCATTCGAAAAGACGGCGCGCACCTTCTCAATTTCAGAGTCGGTGACTCCGGCGAAGTGGCCGACGCGCTCGATGGTGCGGCGGGGGCGACCGTCGGTCGAAGCGGCGAAAGGGCTGACCACGAAGACGGAATTGCCGCACAACCATAAGACATTCACGCCAGCGGCGATGGCTTGTTCGACGGCGGTGTATTGCGCGGGGTCCCAGTACTCGTCGTGCCCCACACTGAGGAACGCCTTGGCCCGGGTGAGTTGCGTCGCGTCGAGGCAGTCGCTGTTGGAGCAGTAGGTGACGTCGTAACCGTATTGCTCTAGCCAATACGCGAGGGGAAACTCGAAGCAGAGCCACTCACCGGAGCCGAGTGACTGGGGGTTTTCGTAAATCTGCGCATATTTTCCGTAGGGGCGATCGAAGCTGACGGCGACGCCGCGGACTTGGGAGCCGCGCGGGTCAGTGTAGAGCGAGGTATTTTCGGGCCATTTGTTGTAGGCTTGCCAAGTGTTATCGCTGCACTGGAGGAGGAGATCGGCGCGGCGGAGGTCGCGCACGATGAAGACGATGTAGTTTTGCCAGTAGGGTTGGCCTGCGGTGGCGGGTAGCGTAGTGAGCCGGCCGAGGTAGACGCCACTGGGCCAGTCGGTGGGGATTTTCAGGGTTGTCGTTCGGTTCCAAGTGCAGGCCACAAGCCGCTTGGCGCCGGCGGTGGGGATCGGCTGGGGCTGGCCGTCGAAAGGCCCGAGGGTGGTCAGCAGACGAGCGCCACAACCCCCGTAGTAGCCGGTGCGAAAAATTTCTAATTTGAAACGGGCCGCGGGTGCGGTGCTGACGAAGATGTCGAGTGATTCTCCGGCGAGGACGGATTGCTTCGAGCAGTAGCCCTCAACCTCGGGAGCGCGCACACTCTGGGCCTTGCTGAGGCGGACGCGGTTGAGTTGCCAGTCGGTGGTACCGGGGCGGCGATTTTCATCGGCGATGAGCGAAGAGGGTTGGGGAGAGCTGGCGGCGTGGCTGGCGGTAAACCCACTGGCGAGGGCGGTGGCCGCGGCGGTTTTGATAAATTGGCGGCGGTCGAGATCGCGAGGGTCGGGCGAATGCATAGCGCGGGGAGGGACAGGGGACGAGGAAGGAGCGACGGACGGGTAGCGGAAGAAAAGGGAACAGGGGCGGCGAACCTCGAGGGAGGTTGCAGAAGGAGAAGTCGCGCGGCGAGCTGAGAATAGCTGGGACGTATGCTGGTGCTGGTTTGCTGAAGATTTTGACCGCGGATGCCACGGATGGCGCGGATGAGGGATTTTTGATCCGTGTCATCCTGAAATCCGTGGGGACCAGCCGAACGGAGTCAGGTAACATGAGCAGCTAAAGAAAGAGCCACGCGCGCCGCGCGGTGTCCGACATTGCCGCCATGATCTACACTGGAATCGATTATCACAAACGTTACTCGGTGGCCTGCACGCTCGACGCGCAGGGCCAGAAGCTCCACGAAGCGCGGATCGACGGCAACGTCCCCGCGGCTTTTGCCGCCTACTTCAAGAAACTCGGCACGCCCAGCGAAGTCGTCATCGAGGCCTGCTGGAACTGGGGCGTTCTCTACGACCTGCTCGAGGACACGGCCGGCGTCGCGAAGGTCGTACTCTCGCACCCGGCGAAGAACCGCATCATCGCGGACGCCCAGATCAAGAACGACCGGATCGACGCCAAGGCGCTCGCGACGCTCCTGCGCGGCGACTTCGTGGCGCGCGTCGACGTGCCGTCACGCGACGTGCGCCAGCGCAAAAACGTCGTGCGCCAACGCCTCTGGCGCGCGCGCGTGCGCACGATGATCCGCAACCGCATCCACTGCGTGATCGACCGCCACCCGCTCCTTGAGCGTCCCGCCGTGAAGGACATTTTCAGCAAC
>CAMATV010000222.1 GCA_945861235.1 Opitutus sp. GAS368 | reverse complement strand
CCTATTTGCAGCAACGCTACGGTCAGGGCTACTGCCTTTCACCGGAGCATTCGCTCGATCTTTGGACGGCGAGCACGCAGATCCCGAAACAGTTGATTGTGCTGACGGCCCGCGGTGGGGTTTTTACCCTCAAGCTGCCCAACGACAGTTCCATTCTGCTTTATCCCAACCGCAAGCGTCTGCCCGTGACGACGGAGACCAAGCAAGGCGTGCAGGTCATGCCGCTGGCGCTCGCGCTGATTCGCACGACTCCGAGTTATTTTACCCTGTCCGCCACCAGTGCGGAACTCGCGCTACGCATGGTGCGGGTCGAGGAGCTTTCCCGAGCCTTGCTGGCCGTCGAGGTCAATGTCTCCGCGGCCGGCCGCATCGTCGGTGGCTTGCGGCATCTCGGCTTGCCGGAATCAGCCACCCGCTTGGAAGCAGACCTACTTGCCGCCGGGATCGCGATTAAACCGCAGGATCCGTTTGCAGAACCGGCCTGGCTGCCGGTTGGGGCGGTCTTGCCGTCTCCCTATGCGGGACGGATCGAAGCGATGTGGTCGCGCATGCGGCCCGACGTGCTGGCGCATTTTCCCTCTCCGCCGCGCTCCATGCCGGATCAAGTCCGCTATCTGCGACGCGTGAATGAAATCTACACGCATGACGCCTATCATTCGCTTTCCATCGAAGGCTACCAGGTCACACCTGAACTGATTCAGCGCATCGCCGACGGCGCGTGGAGTCCGACCGAAAATCCGGAAGATCAAGGCCAGATCAACGCGATGGCGGCGAAGGGATATCGGGCAGCGTTTAATCAGGTGCTCTCCAGTTTGGGTGATGTGCTGCGCGGCCGGTCGCCGGGTAAGGTCGTGGATCGTAACCTGCAGAATTGGTATCGCGCGCTCTTCAGCCCGTCCGTGCAGGCCAACATCCTGCCCGCGTCCGCGCTCGCAGGCTACCGGGAGCGGCGGGTGTTTATTCGGGGTTCGGACCACGTCCCTCCTGCTATTGAAGCCGTCCCGGCCTCAATGGAAGCGCTCTTTGACGCCCTCGCCAAAGAGCCCTCCGCAGCGGTGCGCGCGGTGCTCGGTCACTTCGTCTTTGTGTTCATCCACCCCTATGCTGACGGCAACGGACGTATCGGCCGGTTCCTCATGAACCTCATGCTGGCATCCGGCGGTCATAGTTGGACGGTGATCCGGGTGGAGCGGCGAAGGGAATACATGGCAGCCTTGGAAAAAGCGTCGATCAAAGGCGAGATCGCAGACTTTACCCAATTCGTGGCGGGAGAGATGAAGGCTTCGGCCAAGCTCAAACCCTTTCGTCGCCAAGTAGGTTCAATCACCTGATGCGGCATAGGTGTGGCGAACAATTTCTTCGCCGTGGGACGAGCCAAAAGGGCCAGCAGGGGAGGCCAAGCAGGGGGGCAGGTCATCATGCTTTCATTTTACAGGCGCGGAGGGGTGCGCAGGGTGTCGGCATCGCGGGCAAGCTCAGGCTCGAATTCCCCGGGGCGTGTTATCACTCAATCGCGGCACCTATCGGCGCCACGTCTTCGGGACCGCGGCGGCGCAGATCGCGTTCGAGACTTGCCTGTTCGGGTTCGATCCGGTGATCGGTGAAACGCTGTCCTCCGGTGCGTTTCCCGCCGACGATCATATCATAGAAACTCCCTCCGTGGGGCAGGAGGTCTTAGCCTGCTTGTGTCTCGCCCTAGGTCCGGCGAAGGCGGATGCAGGCGATTCAGAACTTCGCCGAAGGCTGCGACCGCGCCGTGCCCCGCCGCCTCACTGTACCACGACTTGCGCGTTCTCGACGATCAGCGCGTATTTGTAGCCGCCGCCGAAATCGCGGTCGCTCGCGAGTATGCCCGTCACGAGCACCAGGTCGCCCACCTTCACCACCGCATCGGTCGTGGCCGTCAGGTCATTCGTGCCCTCGGCACCGGAGCCGTCGCGCACGTGCAGCCAATTTTTACCCAGAATCCCGCCGTTGAATTTCACGACGCGCCCGCGCACCGCGATGGCTTTACCGGCAAACTTCGCCTTGCCCGTGACAATCTCCGTCACCGTCTGGCCACCGTCGGCCCGCTTGATATTCGTCAGATCGGGTCCGACTGGCTTCGTTGCCGCCGGAATCGCCGGATGCCCCTTGGGCAATTCACCGCTCGCCGCGCCCGCGCTGATCGCCGGAGCCGCTCGCACCGCCGCCATCGGAGCGGCACCGTTCACCGTCACATAGCCGCTGAAGTAAACGACGTCGAAGGTCCGGTTCAGCGTCTTACTGTGATAGTTCGTCATCGGCATCGCATCGGCCACCACCACCGTGTCGCCGACCTTGACGGGAAACTGCGGCGCCGCCGCCCAGACCTGGGACTTGGCCGTATCCACTAAGACATAGGTGTAACTCGCGGCATTCATCGACTCGACGACCTTGCCGGTAATCGCGTTGGCCTGCGCCGGCGCAGCCGGCACCGCTTTTTCACCTGCGCTCGCCGCACTGCCGAGAGTGCAGACCAACGCCACCATCAGACCGCCGACCGTGAAAGGATTTTTCATGATCGAGCACGGAGCACGATGTTTCCGCCTTTTTCAAGGTTCTCCGCGCAGTAATGAGTGCTGGCATTCGGTTCCAACGGCGCGGTTTTCGTGCGCACCGGCCCCCCCCTCCCCCATCCCTCTCATCCGCTCCCTCCTCAGCATTTGACGGAGGGGCGGGCCTGCTCCTCCATCGCTCCGTTTCACCCCAATCCGCGGCCCGCACCCGTCGCTGCGCCCATGCTTTCTCTCATGCCTATCTTCCGCTCTCTTTTCCTCGTCTCGCTCGCTCTCCTGCTCTCCGTCTCAGCGGTTGCCGCCGCCAACCCGACGCCACCCAACATCGTCTTCATCTTCGCTGACGACTGGGGCTGGGGCGATCTCTCGTCTCACGGGCACCCGTGGCTGAAGACGCCGCACCTCGACCGACTCGCGCGCGAAGGCACCGACTTCCACCAGTTCAACGTCCTCAATCCCGTGTGCTCGCCCAGCCGCGCCGCCGCGATGACGGGTATGTTTCCCTCACGCTTCGGCATTCACCAACACTTCGCCGCGCCTGCGCAAAATCTCGCGCGCAACATGCCCGACTGGCTCGACGCCCGCGCGCCCACTAGCGCCCGTTTTTTCCAGCAGGCCGGTTACCGCACCGCGCACTTCGGCAAGTGGCACCTCACTAATCGCAAAACGCACGGCGCACCCGCGCCCACCGCCTACGGCTTCGACGAGTTCGCCGTTTTCAACGGCGGCGCCGAAACCGCCTCCGCTGGTCTCCACGCCACGCCGGAAAACGCCGTAAAATTTATCGCCGCCAACAAAGACCGCCCTTTCTTCCTCAATGTTTGGCTCCACGAGAGCCACCTGCCCCACGTCCCCACGAAGGCATCGCTGGAAAAATGGCAGCACCTCGACGAACAGAAACGCGTCTACGCTGCCGTCATCACCGATGGCGACAACGCCGTCGGCCGCGTGCTCGATGCGCTGGAGGCCGCCGGAGTTGCGCAAAATACGATCGTGATTTTCTCCAGCGACAATGGCCCGGAGACCACCGCGCCGAAAGCCCAGCAAAACTCCCGCGACGACGACGCCGGGGGCGCGGGCTACGGCGGCTACTACAGCGTCGGCTCGAGCGGCGGCCTGCGCGGCGAGAAACGCAGCCTCTTCGAGGGCGGCGTGCGCGTGCCCTTCCTCGTGCGCTGGCCCGGTCACACACCCGCCGGCGCGATCAACGACACGACTGCCTTCACCGCTGTCGATCTGCTACCTACCCTCTGCGCCGCCGCGGGCCTCACGCTGCCGTCCACTTACCGCAGCGACGGTGAAAACTTGCTCGCCGCGCTCCAAGGCCAGCCGGTCAAACGCACACGACCCATTTTCTGGGCGTGGACCGGCAAGGCCGCCGATCCCGATTGGTGGCCGCGCCTCGCCGTGCGCGACGGCGATTGGAAACTGCTCCTGACCGCCGACGCCAACCGCGTCGCGTTGCACCGCCTCACTACCGACCGCGCCGAAGCCGTCGATGTCGCGAAGGCTCACCCGGAAATCGTCGCCCGCCTCACGCACCTCGCGCTCGCGTGGAAAGCCTCCCTGCCCACCACCGTCGATCCGGCCTGCATCAGCGCCGCCGATCGCACTGCGGCAGCCACAACGCCCACCGCGCCCGTCGCACCGAAATCTCCCGCCAAAAAAACCGCACCCGATCGCGCCGCCGCGTTCGCGCGCATGGACACCAACCACGACGGTGTCCTCACCCTCGACGAATACACCGCTGGAGTGAAAGACGCGTCGAACCTCGCGCAGCGCTTCAAAAATTTCGATAAAAACGGCGACGGGAAACTCACCCGCGAGGAGTTCGTCACGCCCTCCGGAAAATGATTTTCCCTTTCACGATCCCGCGAGACCGACGCACGCGATGGCCGGCGTGGGGCGCGCTAGCCGGCGCCCATGAATTTTTTCCACCGGGTTTGCCGTGCTACCCGAACAGGTTGTCGCCCTCGCCGAGCAAAAATCGCCGCCCGCGGAGTTTCGTCCCACGGCTCCGTTCGATTTCTGTTGCTGAGGATCTCCTGAATCAAATCGCGGGCGTGTTGGCAGGCGGTGTGCTCTTTTTCGCAATGCTCCCTTGCCCACCGTCCCGAGGTCGTGTGGATTCCACTCGCTCAAGTCACCCTGCTTGAATGCCAGGATGGCACGCTCTGAAACGCCCAAATCGTCACAACCAATCTCATGCCCCCGACCGCACCACGCCTAACCCTTGATCCAGCTAAACCGACGCGCGTGCCGTCACTCACCCGGCGCAGCTTCGTCGCGCTGCCACTGATGGTCGCCGCACACCGCGCCGTCGCGGCGGCAACGTCGAACTGGCCGTCGTTTCGCGGCCCGTTGGCGAATGGCGTCGGCGATTCATCGCCGCTGCCCACCGAGTGGAAGGTAAAGTGGAAAACTCCGGTTGACGGCCTCGGCCACTCGAGCCCGGTGGTCTGGGGCGATCGGCTCTTCGTCGCGACGGCGGTGAACTCCGCTGGCAAGTCGCCCATTAAGCTCGGCCTTTACGGCGACCGCACCGCCGCGGAAGAAACCGCCGAGCAAGCGTGGAAAATTATCTGTTTCGACAAGCGCACGGGCAAGGTGATCTGGGAGCAAACAGCGCATCAGGCCGTGCCCCGTACGCAGCGACACATGAAGGCTACGCAGGCCAACACGACGCTCTCGACCGATGGCAAAGTGCTCGTCGCGTGCTTCGGTTCCGAGGGATTGCACTGTTACAGCCTAGACGGGGAGCGCCGCTGGAAGAAGGACCTCGGCGTGATCAACGTCAGCAAATACGGTGTGGGCTGGGGCTACGCGAGTTCGCCCACCCTCCACGGTGATCGGATCGTCGTCCAGTGCGACGCGCCCGACAATCCCTACCTCGCAGCGTTCCGTCTCTCCGACGGCGAGGAAATCTGGCGCACGCCGCGCAAGGACCTTTGCGAGCGCTGCTGGGCGACGCCCTACGTGCACACTGAGGGCGGGCGCACCCAGGTAGTCGCCAACGGCTGGCCCTATGTGGCGGGCTACGACTTCACCACCGGCGCGGAGCTCTGGCGGCTGAAAACCGGCGGCGACAACCCGATCCCCACGCCGTTTTCCGCGCACGGCTTAATCTACGTAGCCAACGGCCACGGCGCCGCCGCTCCCGTGTGGGCGATCCGCCCTGGCGCGAAGGGCGACATCACGCCAGCGGCCGGCGAGACCTCGAGCCCGTTCGTCGCGTGGTCCGATCAGAAGAGCGGTATCTACATCCAAACCCCGCTCGTTTACCGCGACCTGCTCTACTGCGGGTCGAACGCCGG
>CAMATV010000221.1 GCA_945861235.1 Opitutus sp. GAS368 | reverse complement strand
GACGGAGCGTTGCCACGCTGCGAGCTCGGCCCTCATGCGCTGCACGACGTCGGGATGGCGCGCGGCGATGTCCGTGGTCTCTTTTGGGTCGGCGGTCAGGTCGAAAAGTTGCACGCCGGCGTTGGAGGTCGCTTTCTTCTTCGCCCCGGTCCGGCTCTCGGCGACCACGAGTTTGAAGCGGGTGTCGGTCCATGCGGCCTCGCCGCCAAAATCCGTCGTCTTCGCGACCGGATGCTTGAAGTTATTGAAGAGAATATTCGCCTGCTTGGTCGTGGGCGTAGTGCCGCGCGATCGCTCCTCGCTGACCCAGCGGCCGTTTTGGCTTTCTCCTTGCGACGCATATTTCCAAAAGCCGATGGGAGACGGCCGCTCCTTCATCGAGTCGCCCGCGATGAGCGGGCGCAGGCTGATGCCATCGATCGGTCGCTGCGGTGCGGGATGTTTGAGTCCCAGAAAGTCGAGTACGGTGGGCAGGATGTCGGAAGTGACGCACGCGGCGGACGACGTGCGCGGCGTCTTGATGACCGCGGGCCACTCGATGATCGCGGGTACGCGCAGGCCGCCCTCGTAGACGGTCCCTTTGGTGCCGCGCCAGCCGCCGTTGAAGGAATCCTGCTCGTTGGGGATGGGAATGCCATTGTCCGAGTTGAACCACAGCAGCGTCGTGGCGGCGACGCCGAGTGAGCGCAGCGCCTGGCGGTACGTGCCGATGGCCCGGTCCATCGCGGTGATCTCGGCGAAGCGCCGGCGCATGTCCTCGTTGGGCACTTTCGAATAAAGGGCTACGTCCTCGGGCTTGCCGGAGTAGGGGCCGTGCGGTGAACCGAACCAGATGACGACGAAGAACGGCTTGCCCTCGGCCTGCACCTTCCGGGTAAAATTCACCGCTGCGGCCACGACGATTTCCGAACTTTCACCCTTGATGATTTCCGGAGGTGCGCCGTTGCGGCTGAGCGGTGGGTCCATCTCGAAAAAGTTGTCGTGCGAAAGGTACTCGTCGAAACCCATGCGGTTCGGATTGAGCGGCGAATCCTGCTTAACCGCGCCGAGGTGCCATTTGCCGAAATGTCCAGTGCGATAGCCCGCCTGCTTGAGAATCTGCGCGAGGGTGATCTCCTCGGGCCGCGTCGACCAGTTCGGCGCGAACGCCCCCGAACGGTTCGCGTGCCGCCCGGTCATGACACTTGCGCGCGTGGGCGAGCACACGGGCGACGCGGCGTAAAACCGATCCAGCCGCAGCGCCGTGCGCGACATCTCGTCGAGCACCGGCGTCTGCACGTGCGGATGGCCGTTGTAGCCGGTCTCGCCCCAGCCCTGGTCATCGGCCATCATCAGCACGATGTTTGGCCGGGCGCTGGCGGCGGCGTGGGCGGGGACCGCGGCTAGGAGGACCGCGATTAGGAGCGGGAGGAGGCGTGCGAGGTGCATAAGATCAAAACCGTCCAGCGAGGCCAAACGTGATCGCGGTGCCGCTGTTGCGATCGAGGGCCCTTTGATCCGGGATGCCGCGGTACTGCACCTGGTGGGCGTTGGTCAGGTTCGCAACGTCGCAGGTCAGGGAGAGGTTGGGCCGCAGCTCGTACGCCAAGCTGGTGTTCACGATCGTGCGACTCATGACATAAAGGCTGCGGGCCGAGCTGACCGCACTGTAATTCGTGATGTAATCCCCCGAGTAGTTGATCCGCACCCGTGCGCCCACTCGCCGGTGGCGCCACGAGACGATCAGGTTACCCGTCCGGGGAATGAAGCCCGCGACTTCGCCGGTGCGCCGCACCGCGGTGCCGCCGAAGTCACCATGCGTATCCAGAAGCGTGACATTCGCCACGAGTCCTATTCCTTTCAGGGGACCGGGTAGAAACGTGAACTGGTGCTGGTAGGCGAACTCCCAGCCTTGCACATAGGCGGTGCCGCCGTTGGCGCTGGTGAGCAGCGTGAAGCCCTGGTACTCGCCGCCAAACCCGTTGTTCGCGTCGCGTGCCACCGTGCCGTTCTGGATGCCGGTGACGATGAAGTCCTTGATCGTCTTGTGAAACCAACCCACGGACAGATTGCCGAGGGGCTCGAAATAGTAGTCGAGCGTCGCGTCCCAATTGGACGCTGTCTGCGGCAGAAGGCCGGGGTTGTTGATGGTGAGGGTCTGATTGGTCTCGTTGGCGGTTTCATTGGGCACGAAATTGTTCATGCCTGGCCGCCCGAAGCTGGTGGACCAGCTCAGCCGCGCCTTGACGTTGGCTCCCACGTTTTGCGCGAGGTGCACGCTGGGAAACGACTTGGTGTAGCTGCTCCCGGTCACGCGCCGGTTGTTGGCGTAGTCGCGCACGGCGGAACCCACGGGATCCGCTACCTGCTGGGCCACGGTGCTGGGCGCGCGCGCACGCACCCAGCCCCAACCTGAGGTCTCGGTCTTTTCGGTCCTCACCCCGACGATGTAGCTCGTACCGGCGAGCAACCCGGACGAACCGAGGCGGCCTTCGCTCATGAGGTAACCCGCGGTTATTGTCTCCGTCACCCCGTCGACGCCGGTGTAGCGGGTTTGCTCGCGAAAATAGAGATCCTCCCGCCACAACTCCGGCGAGACGAGCTGGCGTTCGCGCACGAACATCGACGGCTGCCACTGCGGAATCGGCCGACCCATCCGCGTGGCGTCCCAGAAAATAAGCGACGGATCGGTGGGCAGGGCGTCGGTGCCTAGGTAGCTCCAGCGGCGGTTCCGGGCGAGGTCGTCAATTGCATCCCGGCGCCATTGGACGCCGGTTTTCACGAAGAGAGGGAGCGTCGTGGGCAACGGGTAGCGGGCGTTGGCCCGCACATCCTTGACGACCTCGTCGACGTCGTTGTCGCGGGTCACGAGCCCGTTCGCAATTGGCCGATAGTTCGCCGGGTTGGTCATGTCCGGGCCTTCAGTCTGGATGAAACGCGGATAGAGATCCGACTGGGTGCGATCCAGAATCCAGCCGATGGCACTGAGGCGCGTCTGCAGCGCGGCCCCTGATTTGCCGTTGCCCGTGTTTCGTTCCTGCCAGCTGTAGGCCGCCTTGTAGTCCAGTTGGAGACGGTTGAACGCGTGCTCCCCGCCGAATCCCACCTCGCCGGTCCGGTCGAACACGCTGAAGACCCGGGCGTCGAGGTTGATTTGGGATCCCGCGGCGGCCCGCACCCGGGTGATGCGGTCGGTATAACCGGGCAGGATACCGGCGGTGCCGGTCGTGCCCACGGCCTGGGTGGTCGTGGCATTGGTGAAGAAGTTGCGCACGGTGGGCTCCTCGGAGTCGACGTAGCTTGAGTTAAAGCGGAACTTGCTCGAGGGCGAGAGTCTGAAGTCGGTGATCGCCTTTACACTGGACTGCTTGCGGTTGTTGTATTTCTCCGAGGTACCGTAGCTCCACACATAGGCTGGGGTTGTGAGCGTGTTCTCAAAGTCCCGCGTGGTGGCGAAGAGTCCATTGGCGTTCTCACTGTAGAATCCCTGGACCGAGACGCCCAAGTTGCGCTCGCCCCCAGCGAGATCGAAAACTTCTTGGTATCCCACATTGACCAACGGGTGCAGCCGGTGCTGCTCCCGGAAGCGGACCTGTTCGGTAAAGGGCGCGGCATAGCGGGCCGCGACCGTGTAGTTGACCCGGCGTTTCTCGCGCATGCTCAGCGGCGAACGGCTCTTCAAATCGATGCTCCCGCCGAGCGAATCAGCCCCTTTGTCCGGCGTCTGCCCCTTCGTCAGTTCGAGCTGATCAAACATCGCGCCGGTGTAGCGCTCGGGCGCGAACGAACGGTTCATCCCGGAACCGGCGATCAATCCGCCGTCCACCGTCACGCGATTGAGGCTCGCCGCCATTCCGCGCACCATGATCCCACTGACGGGGCCATCATCGGCCACCGTAACAGAGATGCCGGGCAGCAACGCCGCCACCTCGCCAGCGCTCATGTTAGGCACATCGCCGTAGGAATCCATCGCCACGATGTTTTTCACGTTGTTGGCGTTCCGCTGAAGCGTGATGGTGGCGGCACCACCCTCGCGCTGACCACTGACGGTAAACGCGCCGAGCTTGTACACTCCGCTGGCGAGATCGAAATTTCGGCGGGTAATCGCGCCGGACGGGATCGCGACCCGATCCCGGATCACGTCGAGGCCGACGTAGCTGGCGATCACCTCGTGTTCGCCCGCGGGCAAATTGGAAAAGACAAACACGCCCGTGTCGTCGCTGAGCGCGCTGCGGCCGAGCTGCGGTAACACGATCGTGGCGCCGCGCAGGAGGTCCCCCGTGGCGGCATTACTGACCCAGCCGGTGAGCGTGCCGGTGCCAGACGCCGCGACGGCAGCCTCGGCCGCGTCGCTGCGAGGACGAAGGAAGACTAGGGTCACGAACCCGAGGAGCAGGAGCGGGATTGGGCTTTTCATACGGCAGTAGAAGGGGTGGACGCGAGCGCGACGCGGAGCGCCGCTCAAGTGCAGGCAGGGTGGGCCACAAACCTTGGGAGACCTGGCGCCGGGGCTCAAGGGGATTGCCCGAAAAGAGTCTGCCAACCAAACCGCATTTCCGCACCGTGCCGGTTTGCTTTCCGCCCGAAGGTTGGCCGAGGAAATAGCCAAAGGTCACTTATCGACTCTTAACACCGCTGCCTTGAACGACGCCGCATTCGCTCCGCCACGCAGTCGAAACCGCCGCACATACTGACTGACACTCGCCGGCCGGCCCATCTTCAGCCCTTCCGCCAGCCAGACATTCGAGACCGATGACACGGCTTTCATCGCGGCCGCGAGCCGCACTTTGGGTTCCGCCGACTTTCGGGCCGGCAAGCGATCGAGCGCCACCTTGAGCCGTTTCGCCAGCTGGCCGAGCCGATCTTCCCAGAGCAGTGCGCGTATTTCACGGTGCGCTTCGCCATCGGCTCCGCGCAGCTCCAAGCCCCCGCTGCCGGCCGCCCGGGCGGTGAATTCCTTCCGCAGGTCCGCCTTGAACTCGGCTGAACCAATCGCCCATCCACGGCTGAGCCGGCCGAATCGCTCTTCCCTTAATTTCGTCTCTTCCTCGCCCATCACCCCAAGATAATCAGCATACCGGCGCCAGCCAGCGGGCGTGTCTGGCAAACCGCCGCTCTCGCCCAGGACCGTGTCGGCCACGAGCACCGCCGGCCGCTGGCGCGAACCAAAGAGCGCCAGGCTGCTCGAGGGATAATCGGCCAATCGTACCACCGACACGATCTTCGCCCGCAACGGATTCAGATGAATGTAGTGCGCCACCTGCGCCAACGCGTGTCCCGGTTCAACATGGAGCCCCTTGAACCGCCCCGCTCGGCACTTCGGATCCGGCTCACATATTAACACCACTCACGTTCCCTGTTCAATCCGCCCGATCCGACCACTTTTGGGAATTTCGGCAGCGTATCGCTCGCGAAAACCGCCACCGGGGTTCTCAGCCGACCCGCCCGGCCAAGCCCCGGCATCACCCCAGAACCCTTCAGGTTATAATCACCGACTCGACCGCTCCGTTCAGGCCCCTGCCTTCCGCGAGCGCTTTGGTGGGCGTGCTTTTTAGCGGATACCGGAATTGCTGCCCCTCGTAGTTGCGAAAAATCACTTCATCGTCGGTGATTTTTTCCACGTAGTCCGGGTTGATCGGCACTTTGCCGCCCCCGCCGGGCGCATCGATCACGTATTGGGGCACCGCGTAGCCAGTCGTGTGACCGCGCAGCGACCGAATAATCTCCACGCCCTTCCGGACATCGACCTTGAAGTGCGCCCCTCCCGTAATGAGGTCCATCTGGTAAATATAGTAGGGCCGCACGCGCATCCGCAGCAACCGGTGGACGAGCGCCTGCATCACCTCGGCATCGTCGTTCACGCCCGCCAACAGGACGCTCTG
>CAMATV010000220.1 GCA_945861235.1 Opitutus sp. GAS368 | reverse complement strand
TGCTTGTCCGGCGTCTCCGGCTCCGGCAAGTCCACCCTCCTCGACCACGTCATTTACCAAGGCCTCCTCGCCCAACGTCTCCAACTCACCGAAGACCCCGCCGTCATCGAGGCCATCACGCTGACCAGCGCTCAACCCTCAACGCTCAGCGCTCAACCGGCGTCCGCTGCGGAGGCGTTCACCGAAATTCTGCTCGTCGACCAATCGCCGCTCTCACGCACGCCGCGCTCCAATCCCGCGCTCTACACCGAAGCGTGGGAACTGATTCGCGATCTTTACGCCGCCACGCCCGCCGCACTGGCCGCCGGCTTCAGCCCCTCCTCCTTTTCCTTCAACAGTGGCGACGGACGGTGCGACCACTGCCAGGGCCTCGGCTACGAACGCGTCGAGATGCAGTTCCTCTCCGATGTTTTTGTCCCCTGCCCCGTGTGCGAAAGCCGCCGCTTCAAACCCGAGGTCCTCGCGATCCGTTGGTGCGACCGCTCCATCGCCGACCTCCTGGCAACGTCCGTCACCGACGCACTCCCGCTCTTCGCCGACCACACCGCGATCCACACGCGCCTCAGCTCCCTCGAGTCCGTCGGCCTCGGCTACCTCACGCTCGGCCAACCCCTCAACACCCTCAGCGGCGGCGAATCCCAACGCCTCAAACTCGTTCGTTACCTCGGCGCCTATACCGCCAACGCCCACTCGGCCGATTCCCACTCCGCCGCCACTGCCGACTCCGACTCTCAGCTCTCGGCTCTCAGCTCTCCGCTCGCGCCCGCTGCGCGCGCCCTGCTCCTGCTCGACGAACCTACCACCGGCCTGCATCGCCACGACGTCAAACGTCTCCTCGCTGTCCTCCAAGCCCTCGTTGACCGTGGCCACAGTGTCGTGGTGATTGAGCACAACCTCGACGTCCTGAAGTCCGCCGATTGGCTCCTCGAAATCGGCCCGGACGCCGGCGCGAACGGCGGCCGCATCGTCGCCGAGGGCACCCCCGAACACCTCGCCCGCACCCCCACCGCCACCGCCCCATTCTTGCGCGAGGCTCTGGCCATTAGTCATCTATTAAATGACAAACCAATAAACCAGGATGAAAGTATTGAAAATAGTTGTCATTTATTAGATGACAACACCGCCGCCGTCCCCGCCGCCGCCGAAGATCCCGCTCCCTACCTCACCTCCTCCGGCGCTCCGCTCTCCGCTCCCAACTCTGCGCTCTCAACTCCCGGCTCTGCGCATACTTCCTCCCTGCGCATCGAAGGCGCCCGCGAGAACAACCTCAAAAATATTTCCCTCTCCATCGCGCACCGCCAACTCACCGTGGTCACCGGCGTTTCCGGCTCAGGAAAATCGACCTTGGCTTTCGACATCGTCTTTGCCGAGGGCCAGCGCCGCTTCATGGAATCGATGTCGCCCTACGCGCGCCAATTCGTCGAACAGCTCCCCCGCCCCGCCGTCGACCGCCTCACCGGAATTCCGCCCACCGTCGCGATCGAACAACGCATCACCCGCGGCTCCCGCAAATCCACCGTCGCGACGATCACCGAAGTCGCCCAATACCTCCGCCTCCTCTACGCGCGGCTCGGCACCCAACATCACCCCGACACCGACAAACCCGTCACCCCGCTCTCTCCCGGCCAACTCCGCGCCCTCCTCACCCGCGTCCTCGCCACACCGGCCGCGCGCAGCGCGAAACACCTCTACCTCTGCGCTCCACTCATCCGCGGACGCAAAGGTCACCACCAGCCCATCGCCACTTGGATCGCTAATCAGGGCTACGAACTCATGCGCGCCGACGGCAGACTCACGCGCGTCGACTCCTTTCAAAAACTCGACCGATACAAAGAACACGACATCGAAGTCGTCATCGCCGATCTGAAAGCCGAGCACCCAGCGCCACGAGCCAAGAGCAACACTAAGGCTCAGAAGTCTGGCGCTCAGCTCGCAACGTCCGTCTCACCACCCTCCGCTCTGGGTGCTCAGCTCACCACCGCTCTCCACATCGGCAAAGGCTCGTGTTTTCTGCTCACCCCCAAGGGCGAGGTGCTCTCGTGGTTCTCCACCACTCGCACCGACATCGAAACCGGTGAGAGCTTTCCGGAGCTCGATCCGAAAAATTTCTCCTTCAACTCCCCGCGCGGTTGGTGCCCCACCTGTCGCGGCCACGGTCGCGTTTTTCCGTGGATGCTCGAACCGGTCGACGACCAAGACGCCAAAGACGACTCCGCCGCCCGCCTCCGCGAATTCGGCATCGATTCCGCCGACGATCTGTCTGACTCCGGTTCGGCGTGCCCCGAATGCCACGGCACCCGCCTCAACCGCATCGGCCGCTCCGTCAAACTCCACTTCCGTCCCGCTCCCCCCGCCCGCTCCGCGAAGTCCGGCTCTCAGCACTCAGTTATCAACTCTCAGCTCCCTTCCGCGCCTCTCTCCCTCCCCGCACTCCTCGCCGCGACCCCAGCGCAACTCCTGACTTCCCTCCGATCGCTCGAACTCGACGCCCGCGGTAAACTCATCACTCAAGACATCGTCCCGCAGATTGAGGAACGCCTGAAGTTTCTCGACCACGTCGGCCTCGGTTACCTCTCACTCGACCGCTCCACCGACACGCTCTCGGGCGGCGAATCCCAGCGCATTCGCCTCGCCGCCCAGCTCGGCACAAATCTCGCCGGGGTCCTCTACGTCCTCGACGAACCCAGCATCGGCCTCCACGCCCGCGACAACGATCGCCTCATCGAGACGCTGCAGACGCTCCGCGCCAAGGGGAACACGCTCCTCGTCGTCGAGCACGACGAAGACCTCATGGCGCGCGCCGACCGGATCATCGACCTCGGCCCGGCCGCCGGCATCCATGGCGGCGAACTCCTCGCTCACGGTACTCCGGCCGAAATCCGCGCGAGCGCCCATTCCCTCACGGGTCTCTTTCTGGCCAAGGGCATCGTCCACCCCCTTCGCGGCACCTACCGTCCGCTCTCCGCTCCGGCCCGGTCCCCCTCCAAGCCCAAATCCAAGGTCTCCGCTCCCGCTCCCGCGCCCACCCCGCTCACGCTCTCTGGCGTCTCGTTTCGCAATTTAAAAAACTTCGATCTCCACCTGCCTCCCGGTCGCCTCATTATGGTCGCCGGTCCCAGCGGCGCGGGCAAATCCACGCTCTTCCGCGACGTCCTTCAACCCGCCGTCGCCCACGCGATCAAAACGAAGAACCCCAAACTCACCGGCCGCGACTTCGTCAAGGCCACCGGCTTCGCCACCGAGGGTTCACCCACGCCCTTCACCACCCTCACGGGCGCCAGCGCTTTCCGCTCCGTCATTGAAGTTGATCAATCCCCCATCGGAAAAACCCCGCGCTCCACCCCCGCCACCTTCCTGGGTATTTTCGATCTTATCCGCCAATTCTTCGCCGCGCTCCCCGAGTCAAAAATTCGTGGATACGCCGCCGGCCGCTTCTCGTTCAATACCGCCGGCGGCCGTTGTCCGACCTGTGACGGCGCCGGTCGCATCAAGCTGGAGATGGCGTTCATGCCCGACACCTATCTCCCCTGTGATGATTGCCGTGGCTCGCGCTACAGTCCCGACCTCAATGATATTACTTGGAAGGGAAAGACGATCGGCCAAGTCCTCCAACTCACGTTCGAAGAGGCGGCCCAGTTCTTCGATTTCCATTCGCAGCTCTCGCAGGTCTGCCGACTCATGGTCGATTGCGGCCTTGGTTATCTCACGCTCGGTCAGTCCTCACCCACCCTCTCCGGCGGGGAAGCCCAGCGCCTCAAACTCGTCACCGAACTTGCCGCCGGCCTCGCCACCTACCGCGAACGCTCCCGCGGCACCTCGCCCCGCAATCTCTACTTGCTCGAAGAACCGACGATCGGTCTCCACCTCAGCGACTGCGAAAAACTCATCGGCGTCCTGCACTCGCTCGTCGATCAGGGCCACACGGTCGTCGTCATCGAACATCACCTCGACCTGCTGGCCGAAGCGGACTATATTATCGAACTCGGTCCCGTGGGCGGCCCCGACGGCGGCGAACTCCTCTATCAGGGCGAACTCGCCGGCCTCCTCACCATGAAACGCAGCCCGACCGCCCCCTACCTCCGCGCGAAATTGAAGTAGGGCGACTTCAGTCCGCGTTCCGCGTTGTCCCCATCTCGTCTTCAACGCCAAAGCGGACCGACCAGTCCGCCTTAATTTCTCACCGCCCCGCTGCGCTCACGGCGGGTACTTTCGCCACGATCGGCAGCCCCGAGTGACGTGCCCCGGCTCCTGGGCCCGTCTGCGTCATCGCCTACTTTCGCCTTCCCCTCAGCAAGCCGCGTGCTTCACTACGGCTTCCTGCTCAGTCCGAACGCCTCAATTTCCCGTCCGCCCGCTTCCATTTCTCTCATGAATACCACCATCAGCGCCATTACCGCCCGCGAAATTATCGACTCCCGTGGCAATCCCACGGTCGAGGTTGACGTCAAACTTGCCTCCGGCCACTTCGGCCGTGCCGCCGTTCCTTCCGGCGCCTCCACCGGCGAACACGAGGCCATCGAGCTCCGCGACGGCGACAAGACCCGCTACGGCGGCAAGGGCGTCCAAAAAGCTGTCGGCAACGTGAAGGGGAAGATCGCACCCGCGCTCCTCGGCTTCGACGCCTTCGACCAGACCGGCGTTGACCGCGCCATGATCAAGCTCGATGGCACGAAGACCAAGGCCAAGCTCGGTGCCAACGCCATCCTCGGCGTCTCCCTCGCCACCGCCAAGGCCGCCGCTTCCGCCGCCGGCCTGCCCCTCTACAAATACATCGGCGGCCCGAACGCCAAGGTACTCCCGGTTCCTTTGATGAACATCATGAACGGCGGCGCGCACTCCGACGCTCCGATCGACTTCCAAGAGTTCATGATCGTCCCGAAGAACTTCAATTCGTTCTCCGAAGCTCTCCGCGCCGGCGCCGAAGTGTTCCACTCCCTCAAAAAGGTGCTCAAATCCAAGGGTCTCCAGACTGCCGTCGGTGACGAAGGCGGCTTTGCCCCCAACCTCGCTTCCACCACCGACGCCCTCGACGCCATCGCCGAAGCCGTCAAGGGCGCCGGCTACAAACTCGGCAAGGATATCTTCCTCGCCCTCGACGTCGCCGCCTCCGAGTTCTACGTGAAGGAAAAGAAAACCTACGTCTTCAAAAAGTCCGATCAACGCAGCTTCACCGGCGCCGAATTCGTCGCCTACTATCAAGACCTCTGCGCCAAATACCCCATCGTCTCCATCGAGGACGGCTGCGCCGAAAACGACTGGGCCACCTGGAAGAAACTCACCGACGCCCTCGGCGACAAAGTGCAGCTCGTCGGCGACGATCTCTTCGTCACCAACGTGGAGTTCCTCCAAAAGGGTATCGATACCGGCACCGCCAACTCGATTCTCGTGAAGGTAAACCAAATCGGTTCCCTGACCGAGACCCTCGACTCCATCGCTCTCGCCCAGCGCAACAGCTACACGACCATCATCTCGCACCGCTCAGGCGAGACCGAGGACGTGACCATCGCCGATATCGCCGTCGCGACCAACGCCGGTCAGATCAAGACGGGGTCCGCCTCCCGCACCGATCGCATCGCAAAATATAATCAGCTCCTCCGCATCGAAGAAGAGCTCGGCGCTTCCGCCATTTACGGCGGCACGCGCTAAGCAAGCAGAGCGGACCGCAGTCCGCCGGTTCTTTCAGCGACACAGTCCACTTCGGCCGGGTCTCACGACCCGGCCTTTTTTCCGCCCATCCGGAACGCACCCGCTCAGGCGCCCTCCCAGCGGATGCATCCTTGTGTCGCCCGCGCCACCTCACCAACGTCCGCCCTTATCATGAACGCCCGCCGCCTGTCGCTCGCCGTCCTCGTCGCCAGTTTCGCCACACT
>CAMATV010000219.1 GCA_945861235.1 Opitutus sp. GAS368 | reverse complement strand
CGGGGATTGATCGTCGCCGCGCCGGTGACGAAGCTGCCGGTGGTGAACTCGGAAACACCGGTGGAGTTATTGTAGGGCAGGCTCTGCATGAACTCGCCGAACGTAGCGTAGCCTTTCTCCTCGATGGCGGCGGCCGTGAAGGTAACGACCGGGGAAGCGGTCTCATAGTCGAGCCGCTTGACGCGGGAACCGGTGACCTCGAAGGCTTCGAGTGTTTTGGGCGCGGTGGGATCCTGGCCGTCATCGGTCTTTTTGACATCTTGGGCTGCGAGCACGCCGAGCGAGAGCGCAGCGATGACGCCGAGGCGAAGGGCCGCCAAGACGGTGGGAATACGTGTGTCGTTCATAGGTGGTCGGCTGCCGATGGGTTTCGAGCGGCCAAAGGTGTGGTCTCAGGAGGCTAAGCGCTTGCCATGCCAGAGTCGCGTCCGACGCGTGGCAAGGGCGATTCCACCGGGGAGGAAACATCTGCGGTAGACTGCTGGGCGCAGGCACAAAAAAGGCGGCCGGACTTTTCCGACCGCCTGTGGGGGAGAAAGGAGCTAAATTTCCTTAGAAAGCCTTGCGCATGCCGACGCTCCAGAAGCGGCCGGCGGGGCGGCCGACGAAGCCCTGCTGGTAACCGACGCCGTCCGGAAAGAGCGGCGGCTCCTTGTCGAGGAGGTTATCCACGCCGAGGGAGAGGCGGGTGTTGTTCAGCCAATCGGCGGTGCCGGTCGGGATATCGTAGGTCAGGAAACCGCCGACTGTGTAGTAGCGGGCGATCTCGACTCCGCCGTTCGCGGAGAAGAGGCCGTTGCGGTTGGTGAAATTATGGTTGAGGCCCGCGCCCCATTCCTTGCGCGCCCAGGCGAGGCTGCTCTGAACGCGATAGCGGGGGAGTCCGCTGCGGCCGATCGAGTTGAGCGTGGGGTTCGCGAGATTCGTCGTGGAGCCGACGAACTTGAAATAGGTCGTCGCCGAGCGGAAGCTGAACTGGCCGTAGTCCACGGTCCGCTTGCGGTAGTTCAGCTCCATGTCGTAACCCTCGACGCGCTGGTAGGCGAGGTTCACGACGCTGTCGCTGATCGACTGAATGCGGCCGGGGACGGTCACCGTCTGGCCGGGGGTGACCGCAGTGGTCTCGTTGAGCGGGCCGCTGAGGACGAGAATGTTGGCCGCAGTGCGGTTGGTGTAGGTCTCGCTACCCGGGTCGCGCACAATGAGGTTGGCGGTGCCGCCGCCGACTTCGTTCTGGCGGATGAAACCGGTGCCGACCGTCGTGATGATGTTGCTCTGTTCAATTCGGAAATAGGACGAGCCGACCGAGAGCCCTTGCAGGTGCTTCCAAGGAAATTCGTAAACGAAGCCGTATTGGTAGCCCTTGGCGTGCTCGGGCGTGAGCTTGGGGTTGCCGCCCTGCTTGACGAGGCGCTGCGTGGTCGAGCCATCGAAGGGATCGCCGGTCAGCGCCAGCGGGCGCCGGAGGTCAGGCAGGCCGTTCGGCAGGCCCTGCGTCTCGCCACCGTAGAGCTGCGTGAGCGTGGGTGCGCGGAAGGAGCGAGTCATCGAACCGCGGAAGAGCAGGTCCTTCGTGGGCTGGTAGCGCAGACCGTAGTAGGGCTTGAAGCCGCTGTCGTAGCCGTCGCTAAATTCTTCGAACCGCGTCGCGACGCTGAGGTCGGCGGACTTGAAGAAGCGGTAGGTGTTGGGCTTGACGAGCGGGATGCGCGTCTCGGCGGCGACGGACTTGACGGTGCGGCCGGCCTTGGTGGCGTCGGCGAGTCGCACTTGGCCAATGATGTCGTCGAGCGTCGTGGAGATGGCGTCGTTGGCGACGTTGAATTTCTCGCGGCGGTGCTCGGCGTAGAGCGCGAGGCCGATGGCACCGGTCGGGCCCTGCCAAATTTCACCGGCGAGTTTCGCGTCAACGAGGTCGAGTGCGGCATTGCCGGCCTTCTGTTGCTGGACGCGGATGCCGTCGAGCACAGCGGCGGGGTTGCGGTAGGAGGCACCGCCAAAAATATTCAGCGCATCCGGGGTGGATTTGGCAAGGGAAGCGCGGAGCCGGCTCTCGGAGATGGCGTTGGTGGTGAGGTCCACGACTTCGTCGAAGCCGTAGGTGTAGCCAACCTCCCAGTCGAATCGGTCGAAGATGGTGCCTTTCGCGCCGAGGAGCGTGGAGTAGCTGTGGTTGGTGATGTCGGCCTTGCGCGCGCCGATATCGACCGGGCGGAAATTAAACGAGACATCGACGCCGAAGGGATTCCAGTGGTTTGTCTTCGGCACGACGATGTTGTTGTCACCCGCCGTGGAGATCGGCGACGGCGCAAGTTCGATGTGGGACTTGTTGTGTTGGTAAGAGGCCTCGCCGAAAAACTGGATGTTCTTGGAGAGGTCGTAGCGGTAGGTGAGGTTGAGGCCGGTGCGCTGGACCTCGGGCGTGAGCCAGACGAATTCCTGGAAATTATAGAGGTTCGACGGGTTGCTCTGGGGCACGAGAATTTGGGTTACATAGGACCGCGCGACGGCGGAGTTGAACTGGCCGCCCGTGCCGGTGACGGACGCGTTCGTGAACGCGGGCGTCGCGGAGGCGAGCGTGCCGAGCAAATCGCCGGCGCCAGTGGGCGTAACGCCGCCGGTGCCAGGGAGCCGGGCGATGACCGTGCCGAGGGGCACGCCGGGGATATTCACGCCGTTTTGGCCGTTGATCTGGCCGGTGGCGGGACCGGTCAGGCCAATGCGGGCCTGCGGACCCGTTCCGGAGCGCAGGTCGAAGAAGCCCGCGGCGACGAGTGGGGCGTATTGCGGCCCCTTTTCTTTGAGGAAACGCGCGGAGAGATCGGCGTTGGCACCGAACGGAGTGTCGATACCCTTAAGCGCGCCGCGCGAGAAGTAGGTGAGGGCGGCGGTGACGCTCCCCTTGCCGGAGCCAGCGCCGACGAACACGGAGAAGTTTTTCTCCCCGACATCGGTGTTCGCCGAGTTACCGTAGGAGCTGTTGACTTCGACTCCGTTAAAATCCTTGCGGTAAATGATGTTTACGACACCCGCCGTGGCGTCAGCCCCGTAAATGGCGGAGGCCCCGTCCTTCAGCACCTCGATGCGCTCGACCATGGCGAGCGGAAAGCGGTTGAGATCGACGAACACCGTGCCGCCGGAGGCGTTGGCGGTGGCGACGGCGCGGCGGCCGTTCAGGAGAATGAGGGTGTTGTTGGCACCGAGGTCGCGGAGGTTGAGCGCAGTCGAGCCGCGCACGGCGGCGGTGGTGCCGCCTTCATTTATGCCGGTGATGCCGGCCTCGGGGAGGTCGCGCAGCATGTCGGTGAGATTGGTGCGGCCGGTGGCCTCGATCTCGACGCGACTGATGATCTTGATCGGCGAAGGGCCCTCCTGATCGACTTGTTTCAGGCGTGACCCGGTGACTTCGAATTTTTCGAGCTTCTGGGTTTCGTCGGTTTTTTTCTTATCATCAGTCTTCTTCACTTCTTGCGCGGCAAGGACGCCGGCGCAGATTAGGAAGGAAAGACCGAAACGGGCTGCCGCAAGCGCGGCCGTCGGGTGCGGTGTGTTCATGGTGTTGGGTTGTAGGAGCACGTGTCCTAGGGTCCCTGTCGGCGGAAGTGCCGACAGGTTTCGTGACCCCAATGACATACTTGGCGCGCGAATGTAACGCAAATCTGAATTCAGGCAACCGCGGAGACGGAATTGACTCGCGGAAACAACCCGACTCAGTGCCGAGGTACCACAAAATGAAAACAACGTTGCCCCGTCTGCTTGCAGTGATTGCCGGCATGTTCGTCACCGGTGCCCACGCCCAACCCCCGCCGCCCACCCGTCCCGAGACCATGTTCGCCGATCCGGACATGCAGCACGCGAAGATCTCACCGACCGGCCGTTACCTTACGTGGTTGGCCCCGAAAAATCAGCGCATGAATCTCGCGATTCTCGACCGTGAGACGAAGCAGCTCCGCTGGCTCACGAACATGAAGGAGGAGAACGTCGTCAACTACGCGTGGGCGAAAAAAGATCGGCTGCTCTTCGTGCAACAGTTCGCCGGGCGCGAGCAGTTCGGCCTCTTCGCGTGCGATCCGGACGGCGGGAATTTTCTCATTATCAACCCCCTCGAACGCGTCGAGGCCGACGCGGACGGCCGCGGGGCCGAAAGCCTGCCCGGCAGCGAACGCGACCTGCCAAAGTCGCTCATCAGTCTCTTGCCGAGAGACCCCGACCACATCCTCATGGACCGCGGTCGCGGTCGCTCGGGGCTCGGCGACGTGATCAAGGTCAACATCCGCACCGGCAAGGAGACGATCGAGGAGCGCAACTACATCAACGCCCGCGCGTGGATCGCCGACGCCAACGGCGTCATCCGCGTCGCCATCTGCACCGATTTGGAGGAACCTATCCGCATCAAATACCGCAAGGACGCGAAAGCCGAATGGCGCACCCTCGGCGAGTTCAGCAAGGATCTCTCCCTGATCGCCTCCGAGGCCTCACCGGTCGAGCGGCATTGGCGGCCCAGTGTCTTCGCGAAGGACAACCGCACGCTCTACGTGAAATCGTTCATGGAGCACGACAAGTCCGCGATCCGCACCCTCGACCCCGAGACCGGCGAGTGGGGCCCGGTGCTGTTCACTCATCCGCGCGTCGAACCCGGCGACCGGTTGGCCAACTACGTCCTCCGCACCGGCGGCCTCACGTCGCGCGCCGCGCCCGACGGGCTCATCTTCAATTCCGCCGGCGAACTTGGCGGCATTGCCTACACCGACGAATACCCCGCGGTGCAGTGGCTTGACGACAAGCTGGGCCAGCGCGCCAAGGACATCGACCGCGCGCTGCCCGACACCCGCAACGCCGTCATCAGCACGACGAGCGACGGCACGCTCTCGGTCGTGCGCGCCGCGAGCGACCGCGATCCGGGGACGTTCTATCTTTACGACGCAGCGAAACAGGAACTCAGCGAACTCGGCCGCGCGCGCAAAGGCATCGATCCGAAACTGCTCTCGGAAATGCGACCGATCCGGTTCAAGGCCCGCGACGGCTGGGAAATTCCCGGCTACCTCACGATTCCGATCGGCCGGCCCGCGACGAAGATGCCCATGCTCGTCATCCCGCACGGCGGCCCCTACGGCCCCCGCGACGTGTGGGGCTACAGCGACGACGTGCAGTTCTTCGCCAGCCGCGGCTACGCGGTGCTGCAGGTCAACTACCGCGGTAGTGGCGGCTACGGGCTGGAGTTTCAACTCGGCGGCTACAAGGGCTACGGTCGGAAGATGCAGGACGACCTCACCGATGGCGTGAAATGGTGCATCGAGCAGGGCCTGGCCGATCCCGCGCGGGTGGGCATCTACGGTGCGAGCTATGGTGGCTACGCCGTGCTCGCCGGCCTCACCCTTACCCCCGAGCTCTACTGCTGCGGGGTGGACTATGTGGGCGTCTCCGACATCGAGCGCCGCGGCATGCCGCGCACTTTCACAGGCCCGCGGATTTTTCGCGAGAGCATGGCGGTCCGCGACCTCGATCCCGTGAAGGACATCGCGATCATCCGCGCCACCAACCCCGTGAACCACGTGCAGAACATCCGCGCGCCGCTGTTCGCCGCCTACGGCAAGAACGACCCCCGCGTGCAATTCGACCAGTGGCAGGTGCTCGAAGCGCGACTCAAGCAGCACGGGAAGACCTACGAAATCATGGTCGCCGAAAACGAGGGCCACGGCTTTCGAAAACTAGAAAACAAGCTCGAGTATTTCCGCCGCGTGGAAGCGTTTTTGGAGACAAATATGAACGTGCCCGAGGGCCGCGTGAAGGTGGGCCCCGCCGTCGTGGTGCCGTCGGCCAAGAAGACGGAGTGACGGGTTGCCCGGCTTGGGTGGCTCGGGTCTTCCGGGAAATATCATTGCCGCCCGGCCCGATCACGG
>CAMATV010000218.1 GCA_945861235.1 Opitutus sp. GAS368 | reverse complement strand
ACCCCTCCGCCGACGACGCCACGCGCACCACCTGTTCTCAAAAACTCCAAGCCGCGATCGACCTCGAACTCGCCAACACCCGCGGACTCCTCGAACTCATGGAGACCACCACCACCGAGTTCATGGTCGTCTCCTCCGTCGCCGAAAATACCTTCTTCTACGGCGAAAACCTCGCCGATCACCTCCGCACCAAAATCCGTCTCACGGAAAAATATCGTCACCACCAGCCCCGTATCGACCGCCACATTATGTGGCGCCCCGCCCCCGGTACCGTCTGGCCCGAGGGTTGGTCCGCGACCTGACATCCGAACGGCGCGGCGGTTTCCCCACCGCCGACCCTCAACCCTCCCAAACCCCAAGCATTCCATCTCCCCAGAGCCATCAGTCACTAGACATTGGTCATTGGTCACTGGTCATTGGTCATTCCCCATCTCTCCCTCTCTCCGTCTCTCCCTCTCTCCGTCTCTCCGTCTCTCCTCCTTCCGCCATGAGCACCGCCACCGCCCTCCCGCAAATCTACTCTTTCGGCCATGCCCTCGACATGGACGACGACAAGATCGGCCTCTTGCGCGACTCCTCCGACGCCGCCGAGAACGTCCCCGAACTCCGCCGCCGCTTCGCCACCGACGGCTATCTCTACATGAAGGGCTACCTCGACCGCGACGAAGTCCTCGCCGCCCGCGCCACGCTCACCGACGGCCTCGCCGCCGCCGGCGTCCTCGACCCCGCGCATCCGACCATCGAGGGTGTTTGCCAACCCGGTGCCGGTTACGTCTTCAAACCCGAACTCACCCACAACAACCCCGCCGTCCAAAACCTCCTCTACTCGGGCCGCCTCCCCGAGTTCTACCGCCAGTTCTACGGCGAAGAAATCCGCCACTACGATTTTACCTGGCTCCGTGCCATCGGACCCGGCAAAGGCACCAACCCCCACTGCGACCTGCCCTACATGGGCCGCGGCACCCACGGCCACATGACGTGCTGGCTCCCCTACGGCGACATCTCCTTCGAACTCGGTGGCCTCATGGTCCTCGAAGGTTCGCACAAACGCATGGACCTCCTCGAAAACTACATCTACCGCGACGTCGACTCCTACTGCGCCAACAAACCCGAGCAGGTCAAAAATGCCACGACCGGCGCCAAAGGCTTCGGCTGGACCTTCAGCGGCACCCTCTCCCACAACCCGCCCGTCCTCCGCAATAAATTCAACTGCCGCTGGCTCACCACCGAGTTCCAGCCCGGCGATTTCATCACCTTCTCGATGTTCCTCGTCCACGCCTCCCTCGACAATCGCACCGAAAATCGCTTCCGCATTTCCAGCGACGCCCGGTACCAGCGCGCCAGCGAACCCATCGACGACCGCTGGATCGGCCTGAATCCCCCCGGCCACACCACTGCCGGAAAAAAGGGCCGCATCTGCTA
This sequence comes from Opitutus sp. GAS368, assembly GCA_945861235.1. Taxonomy (GTDB): domain Bacteria; phylum Verrucomicrobiota; class Verrucomicrobiia; order Opitutales; family Opitutaceae; genus GAS368. The sequence goes on along the minus strand of CAMATV010000218.1, from coordinate 4,513 downwards.
AACGCTTTCTCTTTGCTCTTTGTCTTTCTCCTTCGTCAGGTCCCGGCCATCCCACCTCGCCGCCCTCCGACGTCCAGCCTTCGAGAGAAAGATTAAGAGAAAGAGGCCAGAGAAAGATCAGCATCACCCCATGGTCGCGCCAGTCCCCACCTCCGAACGGAGCGACGGTTTCCAACCGCCGTCCACGCCCAAGCCCGCGTTCGCACCCACGCCCGCCCCCACCGGCCGGCTCGCCGCCGTGCAGGAAATGGCCCGCTGGTTGCGCCTCCTCTTCGAAACCGAGCGCGAGTTCGTCCGCACCGCCACCACGCTCATCTACCGCGTCGGTGAGCCCGAGCTGAAGTATCTCCTTTGCCAGCACGTGTGGGAGGCCGCCAGCCACGCCCGCTTTCTCCGCGAGCGCGGACGCGAGCTCAGTGGCTTTGGTGCCACCGACGATGTCCGCCCGTCGCTTCGCCAACTTTTCAACGAAGCCGTCATGCCCGCCGATGCCACCGTCGCGCTCGCCGGTTTCTACCGCGTCATTAAGCCAGCACTCCACGACGCCTACCGCCACTACCTCACCGCGACGCACCACCTCGCCGACTGGCCTTCCCGCAAACTCGTCGAGGAATTCCTCGCCGACGAAGCCCGCCACGCCGCCGAAATCGCCCCCTATCTCCCCGTAGCGGCGAGCGCCTGCGAGCCGACCTCCGCCTCCGCAAGCGCCAGCGAGTGGTCAGCCCACCTCACCACCCTCCTCGCCTCCCACGGCGGCCTCCACTCCCCTTCTCCCCCTCTCTCCGTCACCCCCTCACCCCTTCTCCCTCTCTCTCCTGCTTCCGCCCCGCCGCTCCTCTCCGCTACCCGCCTCTACACCCACCCGCCGACTCCGAGCCGCGGCCGCTTTCCCACGTGCTCCAGCGTCTTCAGCCACGACCCTGCGGAAACCCCCATCGTCCGCGCGTGGCTCATCGACCCCACCACCGATGCCCGCGTCATCCGCATGATGGTCTACGTCTGGCTCATGATGGAACTCGACGCCGTTGACTACCTCGCGACCGTTTTCTACGACACCCCGCACGCGCCGTTCGATCTCCACCACGATCTCGCCCGCCACCTCTGGGATGAATCCCGCCACAGTCAGTTCGGCTACCGCCAACTCCCGCGCCTCGGCGTCGATCTCCTGACCCTCGAGCACTCACTCGATCTCTACACCATCCTCGTGCAGATGACGCCGCCCGAGCGCTACGCCATGATGACCATGGAATTTGAGGCCAACAGTTTTCCCACCAAAGCCCACGTGATGGACCGCGTCCGCGAGCTCAACGACTTCGAGGCCGACACCCTCCTCGCCTTCGACCGCAACGATGAACAGAACCACGTTCGCTCCGGCCACCGCTGGCTCCCCGGAATGATGGCTCTCTTCGGCGAGACCCGCAGCCCCGAGGAATTCGTCGCCGCCACCCGCGCCCGTTTCGCCGAGCTTGCGAAAACCTACGGCGGCATCACCCCTCACAGCTTGCCCGCCCATCAGCGCCTCACCGGCGAAAAAATCCTCCGCCTGATCAAGTAGGTCGGACTTCAGTCCGCCTTCCACGGCCCCGCTATTTTTATTTTTTCCGTCGTCCCCACCATGCCACCCGCTCCCGCCAAAACCTACCGCGCTCTCCTCGTTGGCACCGGCGGTATCGGCGACGCCCATGTGCGCGCCGTCGAGGCCACCCAGGGCCGCGTGGAACTCGTCGCCGCCGTCGACCTCGACGCCGCCCGCGTCAAAGCCTTCTGCGAGCGCCATCGCATTCCGTCCGCGCTCACCGACTACCCGACCGCCCTGCGCGAGGTGCAGCCCGATCTCGTCTTCATCGCCGCCCCGCCCTCCCTCCACCGCCACATGAGCATTGCCGCCATGGAAGCCGGCGCGTGGGTCCTCTGCGAAAAACCCTTCTGCGGCTCCCTCGCCGAGCTCGACGCGATCGAAGCCGCAGAAAAACGCACCGGCCGCTACTCCGCCTGCGTCTTCCAAATGCGCTTCGCGTCCTCGACCGCGCACGTCCGCTCCCTCGCCAACGCCGGCCAACTCGGCCGCCCCCTCGTGGCCGTCTGCAACACCCTTTGGTTCCGCGATGCCTCCTACTACTCCACCCCGTGGCGCGGCAAATGGTCCGGCGACCTCGGCGGTCCCACGATGGCTCTCGGTATCCACGCCATGGATCATCTGCTCCATCTCCTCGGCGATTGGACCGAGATCCGCGCCGTCGCCGCGACCCTCGACCGCGACATCGAAGTCGAAGACGTGTCCGTGGCCATCGTCACCTTCGCCAACGGCGCCGTCGCTTCCATCGTCAACAGCGCCCTCAGCCCACGTCAGGAAACCTACATCCGCCTCGACTACCAAAAAGCCACCGTCGAGCTCACTCACCTTTATAGCTACACCCGCGACAACTGGCGCTTCACCCTCTCGCCCTCCGCGCAAGAAGAGGGCAATTCCCTCTCCCAAGCCTGGCAAAGTTTCCCACCCGACGTCGGCTCCACCCACGCCGCGCAACTCACCGCCTTCGTTTCCGACATGGACGCCGGACGCCGCCCCCTCACCTCTGGCGACGACGCCCGCCGCACGCTCGAACTCCTCACCGCCCTCTACAAATCCGCCTTCACCGGCGAAATCGTCCGCCGCGGTTCCATTCTCCCCAGCGATCCTTTCTACGCGTCGCTCCACGGCGGCCGCTCCCTCAAACGTGTTCGCAGCTGAGCGACCGATCACGCGCGCTTTTTCGCCCGCCATGAAAACTTCCCTCTCCTTTCTCGCACTGTTCCTCGCACTGACCGCTTCCTCCCTCGCTGCCGAGCCGATCTTCCCCGGTCTCCAATCGATCCTTACGCCCGCCGAATGGAAACGCGCCGGCCTCGACCGCCTGACGCGCGATGAGGTCGGCGTCATCGATGCCGCCCTCATCCGCCATCAGGTGCAGGCTGCCACCCTCGCCGCCACCCCACCCCCGGTGGAAGCTGCGCCCGGCACCACTCCCCAGGAGAATGCACTCAAGCGCTCCCGCTTCTGGGAACGTTTCGGTTTCGGCAAAGGTGACGCGGCCGACTGGCGCGCTCAGCCACCGATGCGCGCCAAAGTCACCAGTTGGCAGGGCGCCAATCGTTTTGCGCTCGATACGGGCCAAGTCTGGGAAGGCGTCGAACCCATCCCCTTCGAAATCCTCGGCGCCACCATCATCATCGAAGCCCGCCCGCTTGGCGCCTTTGCCCTCAAACTCAACGAGGAATCGATGGCCGTCCGCGTCCGCCGCGTGAAGTAACCACCGATTCCGATTCTTTCTCTTTCCTCTTCATCGTTCTCTTTTGTCAGGAATGTCCCTCCGCGGGGAGAAAGATTAAGAGAAAGAGGAAAGAGAAAGATCGAGCTCCTCTTCCCCTCTGCCCCCATGCTCCACCTCTCCAATCGCGAACTCACCCTCGACCTCCTCGACCCCACCGATCGCGCCGACATCGGGCGGCAAGGCTGGCGCTACTGCCACGGCGGCTACGTCTGGCAAGTCACCGATGCCACGCTCGGCCCACTCGTCACCGGACCGTCGTATCCCTCCGAACCCGCGGTCTATGACGGCCAGGGCCTGCCCGAGTCTTTCCGCCACACGCGGCGCGACAATATCTCCCGCCTCACGTGGAAAGGCGACGCCGGTGTGGCCATCGGCGCCGGCACGATCACCGCGAATCCTGACCCGAAAGCGTCCGCGCCCGACTCCGTCCGCCTCGGCGAACGCTGCCAGTGGACCGTCACCCCCGCCGCCGATCACGTCATCTTTCAAACGCGTCAAACCGCCGCCGGAGTTTCCTACGAACTCACGCGTAAAATCGAACTCGCCGGCCGCACGGTCACCTCGTTCACGCAACTCACCAACGTCGGTGACACCCCGCTCGCGCTCCAATGGTTCCCGCACCCGTTCTGGGCACTCACCGAGCAACGCGCAAAAATGACACTCCCCGCCGGCACCACCGTGCCGGAAAACGGCGTCTTCACGATCACCCCTGAGGGTGCGCTCACTTTCAAACGTCCTTTCGGCCCGAAACCCGACAACCAGTTCGCGCTCCTCACGCTCCCGCCGAAGACGCCGCTCTCCCTCTCGCTCAACCATCCAAAGCTCGCGCGCGTGACGTTCGCCGTGAGCTACGTGCCCGAAGAATGCCCCGTCTGGGGCAACGGCCACACGCTCTCCGTCGAACCCTACCTCAGCCTCACGATCCCTCCCGGCGAAACTCGCCACTGGCACGTGCGCCACGAGTTTAAAAAGTAAGGCGTTGAGCGTTTCTCCGTCAGTTCCGCCCCCCAGAGGGCTTGAATTGGCGGGATTCGTCCGTTTGGGTAAGAACCCTTCCGTTACCTCAACCCCGTAAGCCATGCCCCGTCCTCGCTTTGTTGTCTCGTGGAAAGCCCTCGTGTTTGCCGCGATCTTCCCGACCGCGCTCTCCGCCGCCACCTACACCCATAATTTCAACTCGCTCGCCACCGACACCCCGAATG
>CAMATV010000217.1 GCA_945861235.1 Opitutus sp. GAS368 | reverse complement strand
TTCCGGAGAATCAGCGCAGATTGGCGGTTCCGCACCTTTGGTGAAAAGGAGTTTTACGTGCGCTTGGCCTTGGGTCGCGCAGCGGTCCGGTGCTCATGGCAGCAAGTAGGTCCACGGACCTGCAAAATCAAATCCTTGTTTCCGAGGGCGCATTTCTCGGTGTTGCAGATGTCCGGCTTGCACGTGGAGGGCCGCCGCTCGTCGGCGAGCCGGAGCGAATCGCGGCGGGCGGCACGCCGGCGAGCGGCGGCCCTGCGAGATGCAAAAAACCGCGGGCGACCCCTTTCTGCCGAAAACTTAGACGTTGAGTGTTGAACGTTGAGTGTTGAACGTTCCGCGTTCCGTCGTCCTGCTGCCCCTGCCCCGATGTCGTCCCTCGCCGCCGAATCCCCCGTTTCAGCCGCCGCTGCGTTCGACGACGATGCGTGGGAGGACCTGCTCAACTACATCGAGGAGAAGCGCGTCATTCCGATTATCGGCCCCGAGCTCTGTGTCGTCCAGACCGACGCTGGACCGGAAAATCTCTACACGTGGCTGGCACGCGCCCTCGCGACGCGCCTCGGCATGCCGGCGACCGGCCGGAACGGCCCCCTCTCGCTGAACGACGTGATCGTGCGCCATCTCGCGAACCGCGGTCGCCGCGAGGATCTCTACACCCGCATCCGCACGATCATGCGCGAGGCGACCTTCGCGCCTTCGCCCGCGCTGCTGAAGCTCGCCGAGATCACAGACTTCGACCTCTACGTCAGCACTACGTTCGACTCGCTGCTCGAGGATGCGATCAACCGCGTGCGTTTCGGTGGCACCAAAAACACCGATGTCGCTGCCTACACCCCGAGCGAACTCGTGGATCTCCCCTCGGGGCGCTCCGCCCTGCAGCGGCCGCTCGTTTATCACCTGATGGGCCGGCTCTCGGCGTCGCCGACTTACGTGATCTCCGACGAGGACGTGCTGGAGTTCGTCTGCGCGCTGCAGACGGCGCACTACATGCCGGAGCGGCTGTTCGCCGAACTTGAGCGCAACCATCTCCTGATGCTCGGCGGCGGTTTTTCCGACTGGCTCACGCGCCTCTTCCTGCGCCTCGCCAAACGCCGGCGGCTCTCCGATCCCCGCGACTCCGGCGAAACCCTCGCCGACTCGCACGCGTTCGAGGAACCCGGTCTCGTGTTTTTCATGCAACAGGTGAGCAGCCGCACGCGGTTGTTCAGCGGCGGCGCGGCGGCGTTTGTCGACGAACTGCACCGGCGCTGGCTCGCGCGGCGCGGGCCGGTGGTCACGGCTGGTTTTGGCGCGGCGAGCGCGGTCGCGGGCGCGCCGGAACGTTTTCTGTCGCCGAGTCGCGAGATGGCGGATCATGCGGTCTTCATCAGTTACGCGCGCGAGGACCTCGCTGCGGTGCAACAGCTCAAGGCCGGACTCGACGCCGCGGGCATCAAGGCGTGGTTCGACATGGAGCGTCTGGAGAGCGGCGACGATTTTGCCCGCAAGATCCGCGGTAACGTCGCGCGCTGCGGCTATTTCATCCCGGTGATTTCGGCGACGACGCAGCGCCGCGTCGAAGGCTGGTTCCGCCGCGAGTGGAACTGGGCGGTGGACCGCACCGAAGGCATGCTGGCCGGCGCGCGTTTCATTTTGCCCGTGTGCATCGACGACACGCCGGAAAAAGGCGCGCACGTGCCGGAGCAGTTCTTGAAAACGCACTGGACGCGATTGCCGGGTGGAACGGTCACGTCGGAGGTGGCCGCGAAACTGAAGGAGCTCTTGGGCAGCAAGACTCCCTGATTTTTCACCACAGATTTCACAGATGAACACAGATAAAGACATTCATTTAGCGGGCTTGGTATCTGTGCCCTCTGCGTAATCTGCGGTTAAACTTCGATGTCTGCGTCGCCCCCAATCTCCTTCGCCGCGATCGACTGCGACAATCCGTGGCCGGGTCTCGCGACGTTTACCGAGGATCAGCGCGCGTATTTTCATGGCCGCGACGAGGAGATCATCGACCTCACGCAGCTCGCCGAGCGGCGGCCGCTGGTCGTCCTCTTCGGCCAGTCCGGTCTCGGCAAATCTTCGATTCTCCAGGCCGGAGTGTTTCCCCGGATGCGCACGGACGGCTTCTGCCCGATCTACATTCGGCTCGATCACGGTGACGCCGCGCCATCGCCTACCGAGCAGATCAAGGCCATGGTCCGCACCGAGACCGCCAAGTGGGGCACGTGGACCAAGCCGGGCGTCGCCCAGCCGGGCGAGACGCTCTGGGAATTTTTCCATCACCGCGACGACCGCCTCCTCGACCGCGACGGTCTCGGCGTCGTGCCCGTGCTCGTGTTCGATCAATTCGAGGAGCTGTTCACGCTCGGTGCGGCCCGGGGCGAGCGGCGCGAGCGCGCGGTGGCGTTCATGAAAGAGCTCGCGGAGCTCGTCGAGAACCGACCCTCCGCGCAACTCGTCGCTCGCCTCGATCAGTCGTCGGCCGAGATGGAGGCCTTCGATTTCGGGCGCACTGACTACCGCGTGATCATTTCGCTGCGGGAGGATTTTTTACCGGACCTGGAAACGCTGAAGACGATCATGCCGGCGCTCATGCAGAAACGCATGCGGCTCTCCCGCATGACCGGCACACAAGCGCTGGAAGCGGTCCTTAAGCCAGGCGGCGCGCTCGTGACGGACGACGTCGCCCGCGCGATTGTCGAGTTTGTCGCCGGCGCGCGCGGCGGCTCCGCGGAGCGGCTGGCCGAGTTGGATGTGGAACCGGCGCTCCTCAGTGTGATCTGCCGCGAACTCAACGAGCGCCGCCGCGCGCTCGGCCAGGCGCAGATCACCGCCGACCTCGTCACCGGCAATCGCCGCGAGATCCTGACCGATTTCTACGAGCGCAGCGTGGCCGATTTGCCGGCGGGCATGCGCACCTTCGTCGAGGATCACCTGCTCACGAAGTCCGGCTTCCGCGATAATCTCGCGCTCGAGACCGCGCTTGAATTTTCCGGCGTCACGCAGCCGCTGATCGACACGCTCGTCGCCCGCCGGCTCCTCCGCATCGAGGACCGCGCCGGCATCCAGCGCGTGGAGCTGACGCACGACGTGCTCGCGGAGGTCATCCGCGCCGCCCGCGATGCGCGCCAGCAGCGCGTCGCGCTCGAGCAGGCGCAGGAACGCGAGCGCCGCGTGCTGGAGGCCGGGGCCCTTCGCGCCCGGCGGCTGCGGTGGGTCGTCGTCGGCCTTGTGGCGGCGGTGGTGATCGTAGCGTCAGCTTCTTTTCTTGTGATACGGACGCAGCGGGATTCGGCCCTTGTCGCCCAGCGGCTCGCCGCCCAGCGAGGCAGCCACACCGACCTTATCCTGGCCTCGCGTCTCTTCACGGAAGGCAAAACGGCCGATGGCCTCGCCTATCTCGTCCGCGCAGCCCGCCGTGATCCGGAAAACCCGGTCCTCGCGCCGCGGCTTCTCACCGCCTTGGTGGGCGGCAATTTTCTGTTGCCCAAGCAGGCGCCGCTTTCCCTGCCGTCGCCAACCTTGAAGCAAAAATATTCGGCCGACGGGCGAACACTCTTCGCGCAGGGCGAGGATGGCGTGCTTCGGGCCATCGACACCAACGCCTGGCGTGTGCTTCGCACCTTCACATTCGAGCGGCCGGTGGCGCTGAAATGCTGGAGTCTGGCGGAAAAAAATCCCCAAGTTCTCGCCGTTGGCTTCGACGATGGCTCGATTCAGATTTGCGATGCGGTCACGGGGGCGCCGCGCATGCCGCCGTTCCGCCCAAAAGAGGAGGAACGCAGCCGCCGAATGAGTCCCACGCTCAGTCCCGATGGAAAGTGGGTGGCTGCCGGAGAGGACGACAAACTCTGGCTATGGGATGCGGAAACCGGGGAGCAGCGGGCCGTGCTGCCTACCTACCTCGGGGAGATTCGGTTCAGCCCCGACAACCGGTGCCTCGCGACGCTCGTGCCGACCGGTCAGGGGCAATCGGGCGGCAACTTGACAAACCGTCCGCAGCTCTGGGAACTGCTGTCCGCAACGCGGCTGGGAAACCCGCTGGGGGCGGGATCCACAGGCTTCGTTCAGATGGAATTTGCTCCCGACGGTCGTTCGATCCTTGTTCGCATCGGAGCCACCGCGACCCTGTTCGACTGCGAGTCTGGCGCTGCGATCCGCCCCCCGCTCCAGCTCGACCCACGAGCATCGATCCGCGGGTTCACGCCCGATGGCACCCGGTTTATCGTCGCGGGCGATCGCGACGTTAGGGTGATCGACGCGGTCAAGGGAGAAGTCGTTTTCCCACCTTTGATTCATGGTGGTCCGATTGTCGATATTGAGGTGCGGCAGGGCGGCAGCGTGCTCTTCACTAATTCCGTGGAGGGAATATCCCGGCTATGGGATCTGCAAACGGGCGCACTTCGGGCCGAGACCACGCTGCAACAGGCGCACTACACTCCCGCTACGCTTTCGCCGGATGGGACTCGGGTCGTTCTCTTTTCCACGACGGGACCCGTCTATGGATTTGACCTCGGTCAGGGAGCAGCGCAGCCGCTCTCACTCCCGCGTGCTCCGAACGAAGTTCGATCTGAGTTCCTGCAAGATGCGCCACACTTGCTGCTGCGAATGCTATTGGATCGTGCCATTGCGGTTGACGTCGCCTCGGGGCTTGAAGGGCCCGGTGGCTTTGCGTTCCCGCGACCGCTCACCAGCGAAAGAAGCATCGACTCCCGGATCCTGTTCAGTCCCGATCAACGAACGCTTATTGCCAAGCTGGCCGGAAGTGCGTGGCAGGTTTGGAAGCGCGGTCCACAGGGAACGATTTCCGGAGACATCGTGCTCGAGAATCTCGCGGCAAACCCTTTGGGCAATCATCCGACCAACGACGTGGTGGCTTTTTCCGGGCCGCAGCTGGCGAACGGCCGGTCCGCGGGCGTCTGGAGTCTGGCGACCGGCAAGCGGATCGCGGAAATAAAACATGAATCAGGCATCTACGGAGGGTTCTATCAAGGGGCGCAGGTGAGTGCGGACGGCCGCCGGGTAGGTTTCAAAACGTTGGATCATGCCGTGCATGTCTGCGACTTTCCTTCGGGGGCGGAACGTTTTGTCCTCCGATTTTCTGGCCGTTCGGACACCTTTTCGTGGCGCTTCAGCCCCGATGGGGCCCGCATCATCACGGCGGACCGCTGGGGCGGCGTGGTTTTTTCCGACGCGGCGGATGGCCGCTTGGTCAAGTCCGGGCAGCGCCACCGGGCGCGAGCGGACGCGGTCGATTTCTCTTCCGACGGGCGCCGCGTGATCAGCCGTTCGGAAGACGGCACGGCCCAAGTTTGGGACGTCGCGACTGGCTCGGAGGTAGGACCGCTGCTCGTTCACTCTGGCGCCGTCACCTCCAGTGCCTTCAGTCCGGACGGAAAACGCGTCGTCACAGGCACGACGCGCGGGGAAGTGCGCATCTGGGAGACGACGACCGGTCAGCCGCTGACGGAGCCGATGAGACGTGGTGCCGGTGGCTCGTTGCAGGAAATTCAGTTCAGTCCGGACGGCCGCTTTTTCGCGACGGTGGGCAACGGCCGTTACGTTTGGGCGATGCCACCCGACGGCGGAGGCACACCCCCGCCGGAATGGCTGCTCCGTCTCGCCACAATTGCCGCCGGCAAACGGCTGACCGATGACGGTGAATTTGTTGAGGCAAGTGAAGAACTCGGAAATGTGGCGAAGGTCCGTGATGAAGTGGCGGCGCTGCCCGAAACCGCACCCTACGTGGAGTGGGGCCGCTGGTTCCTTTCCGACAGCCCCACGCGCTCCATCGCTCCCGGCTTCACGATCACGCCCGCCGACGCCGAGAAGCTCGCACAGGAAATGGCGGCGGTGCCCGCGACCGCGCCTCCCGCCACGGTGGCACCCGCGCCTGCACCGAGGCCGTGAGCGCGCGCGTGCGCTTAGAAAAACGCTGAACGCTGAACACT
>CAMATV010000216.1 GCA_945861235.1 Opitutus sp. GAS368 | reverse complement strand
CCAGTATCGAGATAATAGTCGCGGATCGCCTCGATCATCACCTGGTTGTTGCCGAGCGTCGCATTGAGCGAGGTCTTGCCCGTGCTCGTCTTGATGAAATCGCCCTCGCGGATCACGCGCATCGCGAGAAACGACGCCGCCCGGATGTTATCGTAGGTTTCGAGTTCACTCACCTCGAGGATGACCTTGAGCGTCGCCTGCCCGCACGCTTCGACGACCGCCCGGATTTCGTCCTGCATCAGGCCAAACTCACCCGAGAGAAACGCTCCGCGGTTGATCACCATATCGATCTCGTCCGCCCCGTCAGCCACCGCCGCCTTCACCTCGGCGAGACGCGTCTTGAGCGGTGCCTGTCCGGAAGGGAAAGCCGTTGCCACCGACGCGATACGCACGGCCGTGTCACTGCCGAGCGCCTTGCGCGCGTGCTTCACCATCGCCGGATACACACATACCGCCGCCACCTGCGGCACACCCAGCTCCGGATCGTGCGGACACAACGCCTTCTGACACAGTGAGGCGACCTTCCCCGGCGTGTCTTTGCCCTCCAGCGTCGTGAGGTCCACCATCGATGCAGCCAGTTTCAAGCCCCAAAGCTTCGCAGCCTTCTTGATCGAACGGGTCCCATATTTCGCGACACGCTCCTCGATCCCGACGGCATCCACGGTGCCAACGTCATCAAACAACCGGCGCAAAGCCGCATGAGGTGAACGTGCCAACATCTCCAAACTATCGGCAGCGCCCCCACTGAAAACAAACGAAAACTCGCCACCGTTCGTCACGCGTGGTGCGAGGGTCTCCGTCTCCTCGCCCTGCCGTTTCTTCTCAACACCGCAGCGAAGTTCGCGTTCGCCGACATTATCGGCGAAGCCAAAGCCATTGGTGCCTCCGCCGCTCTCGCCCACGGCATCCGCCCGCGCGTCCAGCGCTTTTTCTCCAAGCTCGACTGAATCACGCCGAGAGCTTTCTCTAGGGAACTTCCCCAACCTTATATTCCTTATGAAATCACCCCTCCGCATCCTCTTGCCTCTCTTCCTTCTGGCCCTCGCGTCACTCGCTCCATGCGCGATGGCCGCAGAAAAAACTCCCGCTCCGACCGCACGGGACCAAACCCGAGTGATCGCCGCCGTCACCGCTGCCGACGACGAACGCTGCGCCGCGACCAAGGCCGGCGATCGTGCGCGCCTCGCCGCCAGCTATTCCGACGATCTGTACTACGCCCACTCCAGCGGAAAAATCGACAACAAGGCCTCGCAACTCGAGGGCGTCCTCAACGGCACCAACGTCTACGAGAATTTCGACTACAAGGACCGCACCTTCATCCCCGCCGGACCGGGCATCGTCCTGATGAAGGGTCGCGTGCTCGTTCATATGAAGAACAAGACGAGCGGCCAAAAAACCATGAATGATATTAACTATCTTTCCGTTTGGCGGGAGGAAAACGGGAAGTGGCGTTTCCTCGCTTGGCAGGCCTGCAAGAATGTTCCGCCGGCAGCGCCGACCAAATAATCCGCGTCCCACCGTGCCGCACCGGGCGCACCCACCTGATTTAATTTCGCGCCTCATGAAATTCTCCCTCCGCCCGCTGCTGCCTTTCCTCGCTAGTGCGTTCGCTTTCACCTCGATCGCGCCCCTCGCGACTGCCGCCGAAAAATCTCCCGCCCCCGCCTTCGCCAACGAGGGCGAACGGCTCCGCGCCGCCCTCGCCGCGGCCGACGACGAGCGCCTCGCCGCGACCAAAGCTGGGGACCAAGCCCGCCTCGAAGCCATCCTGTCCAACGATCTTCACTACGCCCACTCGAGCGGCAAGGTCGACTCGAAGGCTTCCCTCGTCAAGGCCCTCACCGCGCGCACCTCCGTCTACGAAAGCTTCCACTACCAAGAGCGGAAATTCACGCTGATCGGCGCAGGCCTCGCCACGATGACCGGCCGCGTGCTCGTCAAAGTGGGCCCCGCCGGTAAACCCAACGAACTCGATTTGAGTATCCTCGCCATCTGGCGCGAGGAAAACGGCAAGTGGCGTTTCCTCGCCTGGCAGTCGTGCAAGATGCCCGTCCCCGCCGCGACATCGACGAAAAACTAGCGTCAGCGTTCAAGCCGGCTAGTCATCGCGAGACGCGCGCATCCGCACCGATTTTTGCGTCGCGGCCATCGTCGGCCACGCCTCACTTCGTCGGCAGCTTCCAGTGCTCGTTGTCGAAGCGAGCCGTGCGCATAATCTCCGCGATGCGCGCAACGCGTTCCGGATTTTCTCCCGCGACGTCCGTGTGCTCGCCCAGATCGGTCACGAGATCGTAAAGCGCCATCGGTGCCGTCGGCGACTTGAGGCGGATGCCCTTCCAGCGGTCGCCGAGCAACACCGCCTGCGACACGCCACCCTCGTAAAACTCCCAATAGAGATAGTCGTGCTTCGTCTGCTCACCACGGCCCAGCAGGGTCGGCACGATACTGCGACTATCGAGGCCAGCCGGAGGTTTCACCCCGGCGAGTTCGGCCCACGTGGACATCAAATCGCCGAAATACCCCACGTGCGCCGACACGGTGCCCGCCTTGATTTCACCCGGCCACCGCGCGAGGAACGGCACGCGGATACCGCCGTCCGTGAGCGCGCGCTTGATCCCCTTCAACGGACCACTCGCGGAGAAGAACGTCGGATCGTAGTTCGGCCCACCCTCGCGATGCGGTCCGTTGTCGCTGGAGAACATCACCAACGTGTTCTCATCGAGCTTCTGCTCGCGCAAAAATTTGAGCACCTCGCCGACCCCGTCGTCCATCCGCGTGATCATAGAGGCATGATTTTTCTGCGAGTCATTCCAGCTCCGATCAGCATAGGCTCCTTGGTCGGGCACTTCGTTACCCTCGCCGAGCACTCGCGAGCGCTCGTTGTTCCCATGCGGTGTCGTCAATGCGAGAAAAAGGAAGAATGGCTGTGCTCGGTTTTTCTGCACAAACGCACGCGTCTCCTCGAAAAAGAGATCGCTCGCATACGCCAAACGTTTCGTCGCGTAGCCGGCCCCGGGCACGTCGCCGATCGGCGTGATATCGTTGGGCAACTTCACGACGGTGTCGTTCCGCCACAGAAAATCCGGGTAGTGGTTGTGCGCGTGCGTCTGGTTAATAAATCCGAAAAACGTGTCGAAGCCTTGCTTCCACGGCGCACCGACGCTGTCGGATTCACCGAGGCCCCATTTGCCGATGAGGCCGGTCGCATAGCCGCCGTCGCGCAACACGCGCGCCACCGTGATATCGTCCGCGCGCAAGGTCTGCGCCGCATAGCCGAGTTTTCCCGCGTTTCCGCGGACCGTGGTGTGACCAAGATGTTTGCCCGTCATCAACACACTGCGGGAGGGCGCGCACACCGTGCTACCCGCGTAGAACTGCGTGAAACGCATCCCTTCCGCCGCAAAGCGGTCGAGATTCGGCGTGCGAATCTGCGTCTGGCCGTAGGACCCCAGTTCGCCGTAACCGAGGTCGTCGGCGAGGATGAAAATAATGTTGGGCTTGCTCCGCAGCGGTTCCGCCGCGTGGGCCACGGGAGCGCGGGAGAAGCAGGTGAGCGCAGCCGCAAAACAGAGGGAGAGTGCGCGGTGCGTGGGGAAGCGGAGGGCGGGCATGGGGACGAACGAACAGAATTCGCGGACGAATTCAAACCTCGGTGCGAACAGACCGAGGCAGGGCGCGGCTTCAGCCCGCCTTTTTCACGCTTTGCAGGGGCGCAGGGTGTAACTGGAAGTGAAGTAAGCGGGTCGCGCTCGACGTGGCATGGGCGTCTCGCCCGTGAGCGCACGCGCACCTTGCCCGCTCGCCTCCGAACCCATGGGCGGGAGGCCCCGGCCACTGCAATCTCTGCCTTTACTGCCACTTGCACCCGGAGGCGCACTCACGGCGGACTGACGTCCGCCCACCCTCGCTCAATTCCGCGGCACGCCTTGCAAAAACGCCATCACGCCTTCGGTATAGTCGCGCTCGACCTGCTCGGTGAAGGGCGAGGTGCGGGGCTCGTAGCCGCCATCGCGAAACGCCTCTGCAGTTGGCAGGTAGCCGAGCCAGCCATTGCTGTAGCCGAAGAAAAAATTGTGCCGAAAGGGCGAGTCGGCGCGCACGCGCAGCGCTATCTCACAGAAGAGTTCGACCGGGCTGCCCCACAGAATCGTGTCGTTGATTCGCAGGGCACGTACCGGAATGCGCACCAAATCAACGCCCGCCGGGCTCTTCGCACCGTAGGCCGCAAGTTCTTCGGACCAGCCGAGGTCTGCGCGGCGCGGCGTCTCAATCCACTTTTCGCCGAGCCAGAGTTTCGCCTCAACCCCGGCAGCCAGCGCGCGGTTGGCCTCCAAAATCTTGTCGCCGAGGAGCACGCGGAATTCCCCAATATGCGACTTCGCCAGATCCTGCACGGTGTAGATCGGCGCGAGGTTGCCCGCAGCTCCATTGATATAGAGCATCGGCGCCCCGATTTTCTCCTCAACGTAGCTGCTGACCACGCCGGGGCCGTCGCCGCTCACCTGCAACATGGAGCCGGCGAGCACGGTCCCGTGCATCGCATAGTTGGCGATCAGCCCGAGCGGCGAGCCGTCCGGGCGCTCGAGTCGCAGGAGACCGATCTGGCGGTCGGCAGGCCCGTCGGGATTGAGCCCGAGGGAAATCTTCCCATCGGCGTCGCGCGCGCGGCGGTTGATGTTGGCACGCGAGAAACCCGTGCCGATAGCGATGCGCGCGGGCGCGAGCCGCGCACGGGCGTCGCGAATACCGGCGACGAGCGCGGCCTTCACGAATTCGCAATAGTCGCGATTCCAAGGATGTTCGGAGCGCCCCTTGAGCAAGACGTCATACATCCCGGGCGGACCGACCTCGGGCGTCGAATGACTGTGCGTGACGGTCCACCAGAGCTGGCGCGGCTCGAGGCCGATCTCCTTTTTCAACGTGGCCGTGACGTCATCATAGACCGTGGGCGAAAACAGACAGAGGTCCGACGCGACAATGAAGGTCTGCGTGCCGCCGTCGTCGAGCGCTGCAATACGATGGTAAATCTTGTCGCGCACGCCCGTCGATTGGCGCGGTCCGTAGCCCATGAGCCACTGCGGCGTCGTGGGTGTGATGTCGACTTTGACGACCGCCGCGCGGAATTCCGCGCGCGCGACCGCCAGCGAAATCACGAAGAGGCCGAGGAGAAAAACGGGGGAGTAGCGCATGGGCGATCGTTCGGAGTCTATGGCGGCGAAGATAAAAAAGGGCGGGTCCGAGACCCGCCCGAACCTCGGGCCTCAGCCGTTGATCGGCCAGCCGGCGCGATACGGACGCTTCAGGAACGCGTTCGCTTCCGCCGCGTTCGTCACCGTGCCCGTCTTCCCGTCGTAATCGAGTTTCTTGCCCGATCGATAAGCGGCGAGACCGAGGGCCATCTGCTCCGTCATGAGCCCGTTGTAGTCAAAATTGCACGACGTCTTGAGGTTCCCTTTGCACGCGCGGAAAAACTCGTCCTGAAAGTTGCCGATCGGAGGCGTCACTTCGGCGGGTTTACGCGGCTTGTAGTAAGTGAGATCGGAGGAGTCGGCCGCCGGGATGAGCGTACGCGTGTTAAAATCCGCGACGAGCACGCCCTTCGCCCCCTTGAACATCACACCATGACCGATCTTGTTCAGATCAATCCAGGGCTTCGGGGTCGTCGGCAGCGCGCCGCCTTGATACCAGCTCACGCGGATCGCGGGACGCCAGTCGTTCGCCGGATGATTAAAATGCGCCGTCAGCTCGACCGGCGTGACATCGGGATTGAAGGCGTCGCCCTTCGCCTCGATCGAGGTCGGCACGCCCGCGTCGATGGCGTTCCACGCGAGGTCCATGGTGTGGGCGCCCATGTCACCGACTTGGCCGGTGCCAAAGTCCCAAAACATATTCCATTGGAGGCAATTTGCTCCGGCGCTACCGGAGAAATAGCCAGGATTGTAG
>CAMATV010000215.1 GCA_945861235.1 Opitutus sp. GAS368 | reverse complement strand
CGCTGGCGGGTTTTTGCGAAGGCGACGGCGGAGTGGACCATGGCCTGTTCGTTCTTGGCCTGAAAAAAAGGGAGCTTCGATCCGCCGAATTCCTCGAGGGCCTGGCCGAAACCGGTGACGTTGCCGTGGCCGAAGATACCGAAGACGCCGTTGATGAGGCGATGCTCGGTGCCGTCGCGGCGGATGTATTGTTGCTGGAGAAATTTCACCAGCGCGGCGGCCATGCTGAGGGGAACGGTTTTGCTCATGGGAGTTTTAGGTGGAGGAGGGAAGCGCGGGTGGCAGCCAGCCCGGTTGCGAGGGATCAAGCGTCCACGTATGCTCGGGGGCGAACGTGAAACCGGTGTAGGGATTTCCGGGCAGGTGGCGAATCATCCAGAGACAATACATGCCGTAGCCCGGCGCGGAAACCTGCGCGTGGGCGAGGCCAGCTGGGATAATCACGGTGTCGTAGGCCCGGACTTTGAGCACCTCGTCGCCGAGCTCGGCGTGGCCGTAGCCGTCGGGGTGCGTGAATCGATAGTGATAAATTTCCGGTTGATCGTGGTGATGCGGCGGGTAGCTCGACCAACGCCCGGGGTAATTGACGACTTCACCGAGCACGAGATTTGCCTCCGGGCGGGTCGCGCGGTCGAAGATGAGACGGACGTTGCGGAGGCACGCGACCTGCACGAGGCCGGCGCCGCGGTATTCGGGTTTCAGATCGGCCGGGCGGTAAAGCGTTGGAGCAAAGCTGCGCTCGTTCACCGTGCGCACAATGGCCCACTCGGTGTCGGCAGCGAGTGCGCGGATTGTCACGGGCGACGCCGGTCCGAGGTGTAGCGCGGTGGGCGCTTCGTCGAACAGGCTCTGTCGACGCACCGTTTCGCGCCGCCCGGCAAACTCCATCTCGGCCTCCCCGTGCAGTAGCATCCACGCCGTCTCGCTCGCGTGCGTCTCCGCGACGATCTCGCCCGCCGCCGTTCTGCGTATGCCGAAATCCATTTCCGGTTCGGCCGTCGTCACCACCGCGACTTTCTGCGCGCGCGTGATTGCAGAATAGCCCGGCGGAAAGCCGGCACGTGGACCGGGGAGGAAGCTATCGGTGCGAGCCATGAGGTGGGGGAGCAGGGGGAAATTGCGGTCAAAATGTAAACGTTCTCATTGCCATGCGGGTCAATCCCATTTTTCACTCGGCGTGCCGGTCGTCCGTGTCACGGTGTCGGCTTCCCCGCATGTCCACTGCTCCGCTTTCGTCGTTCTCGCCCGCGCTGTTTTCGCTCGCCGGCCGCCGCGCCCTGATCACCGGCTCCGGCCAAGGGATCGGACTCACGCTGGCGCGCGGCCTGGCCGCCGCAGGCGCATCGCTGGTGCTCAATGACCGCGATCCCGCACGCCTCGCGGCCGCCGTCGCGCAGATGCGGGCCGAGGGTTTCACAGCAGAAGGCCGCGCCTTCGACGTGGCCCAATCCACCGAGGTGGAGGCTGCGCTCGCCCCGCTCGAAAACGAAGTCGGCGCCATCGATATCCTCGTGAACAACGCGGGCATCCACCGGCGCGCACCGCTCGAGTCGATGCCGCTGGAGCTGTGGCAAGAGGTGCTCGACGTGAATTTGACCAGTGCGTTTCTCGTGACCCGGACGGTGGTGCCCGGGATGATCCGGCGTGGCGCCGGCAAAATCATCAATCTCTGCTCGTTGAATTGTGAAGTCTCGCGTCCGACCATCGCGAATTACGCGGCGGCGAAAGGCGGACTCAAGATGCTTACCCGTGCGATGGCGGTGGAATGGGCGCGGCACAATATTCAGACCAATGGGCTGGGCCCCGGGTATATGCGCACGGCGATGACGGGCACGCTCACGGTCGATCCGGAGTTCGATCGCTTTATTCGCGCCCGCACGCCGGCCGGTCGCTGGGGCGAGCCGCGCGAACTCGTCGGCACCGCGGTGTTTCTCGCCTCGCCTGCGGCTGATTTTGTGAATGGCCAAATCCTCTACGTGGACGGGGGCTTGCTGGCTGCGCTGTGAGTCTGGGTCGGTCGGTCGCGCTTGGAGTGGACATGGGGTGCGTCGGCCAATTCGCGGCCCGCTGGGAGGAAGAGTGTTCGAACCGACCCGCGGTGCGGAGTTAGGCCAAATACGACCGACGACCGAAGAAAGCTGACCGCCAACCGAACGAGGTGGCCAAGGGAAAGTGTGCGTCCGCAAAACAGCTTGACACGGTTTCTATCAGGAATGTAAACGATTACACATTTACCACCCCTGTCGTTTTCTCCCAAGATAGTCCGTCCGGAATTCCCCTGCGCAGAAGACGTCCGCCCTCACCCCGCTCTCTGATCGTCCCTAAATCCGCTCTGATCTGTCATGAATACTTCGTCTCGCTCTTCGCTACCTCGCTCCGCCTGGCTGTTTCGGCTGGCGGCCTGCTGTCTCGGTCTTGTCCTGTCGGTTGGGTTGATGCGCGCACAAGGCGCGGCCGGCTCGCTTTCAGGAAAAATCACCGGTCCGAAGGGTGCGCCCTTGGCCGGTGCCACCATCACCCTCGCGCCCGGTCTCGAAGCCGCGACAGATCGTGAGGGGGATTTCTATTTTGGCAGTGTGCCTCCCGGCTCGTATACCGCGCAAATTGTTTATCTGGGGCTGCCCTCGAAGGATCGCCCGGTGACGATCGGACCGGGCCAGCCCGCGTCGCTGACGGCCACGCTCGGTGATAACGTGGTCCAACTTCAGGCGTTTACCGTGGAAGGCACGCGTGGGGGCCAGGCCAAGGCGCTCAATATCCAGCGTTCCTCTGAAAACTTGAAGGAGATCGTGGCTTCCGATGCGATCGGCCGCTTCCCCGATGCGAATGCTTCGGAGTCGCTCCAGCGCATGTCGGGCATTGCGCTCGAACGCGACCAAGGCGACGGACGGTTCGTGTCGATTCGCGGGCTCAACGCCGATTTGAACAGCACGCAACTCAACGGCGTGAACATCCCTTCGTCGGAAAACGGCACACGTCGCGTCAATTTCGATTCGATTCCTTCCGACATGCTCGAGGGCATCGAGCTCACCAAGGCCGTGACACCGGACATGGATGGCGACGCCATTGGCGGCAGTATCAATCTGAAGAGTAAGACGGCGTTCAGCCAAGAGGCGCGCATCTTCAACTTGTCGGCCGAAGGCGCGTATAACGACTTCGCGGAAAAATGGGGGCACAAGCTCGGCCTCACCTACGGGCAGCGATTCGGGGGCGACCGGTGGGGATTTATTCTGTCGCTGAGTGATTCATCCAAGAAACAGGCTTCGCTCGATAGCGAGGCGGGCACGCCGTGGGCGCTCAAGAGCGGTGTCTTCGTCCCGGACGGAAATTTGGATATTCGTGAATATCAAATCCGGCGCATCCGCCAGGGCATCAGCGGCTCGCTGGATTTCCGCCCGACCAAAGAGGATTCGTTTTTCGTGCGCGGCATCTACAACCATTTCTCGGATAAGGAGAACCGCTTTCGCGAACTCTTCCGCAATACGGCGGCCACGACGACCGTCATCAATGCGCAGCAGGGCACGGTGGTCGGTCGGCCCATCCAGATCGACGTCAAAGACCGCACCGAAGATCAGAATTTCTACAATGTCACCGCGGGTGGCGAACACACCCGCGGCGCTTTCCAGGTCGACTATCTCGCCGCGATCTCGCGCGCGGAGCTGCCTGATCCGTTCCGCAGCGAATACGTGTTCCAGAGTCCCAATACCAGTTGGACTTACGATCTCTCCGATCAATACCGGCCGAAACTGACCGGGGCTTATCAAACCGCGATCACGCCGAATAATTTTACCTTGAACAGCCACCGGATCCGCAAGTCGCTGCAGCAGGACAAAGAATTTACGGCGGCCCTCAACGTGCGTCGCGACACGAAATTCGGCGACCTCAACGGCTATTGGAAGGCCGGCGCCAAGTATCGCGGGCGGGAAAAAACCGCCGATACGGAAGATTTCCGCTACAATGCCAATGCCGTCGTGAACCTCGGGGCACTCGGGCTTTTCCGCGCTAGCAATTTTCGCGCGGAATCGGCGAGCCCGTTTATTACGATCAACCCGGTGGCGTTTGACGGCTACTTCCGCACGACCCCCGCGTCGTTTGTCCTCAATCCGCTCACGTCGGCCTTGGGCTCCCGTTCCGTCGATTACACGACCAACGAGGACGTGGCTTCGGGCTACGGCATGGCGAGTGTGACGTCGGGAAATTTCACCGTGCTCGGCGGCGTGCGCGTCGAACAGACGGAGTTCAAGACGAGTGGTTGGAAGATCACCGCTCCCGGCACGGCGGCCCAGACCTTCACGCCGCTCAATGTGGCAAACTCTTATACGAACTGGCTGCCCGGCATTCACGCCCGCTACAAGGCCGGCAAACAAATTCAGTTTCGCGCCTCCTTCAATCAGAGTCTCGCCCGCCCGAACTACGGTGATTCCGCGGGCACGGCCAGTCTCGATCTCGCGAACAACGTCGAGAGCCGGGGAAATCCCAACCTCAAACCCTATCACTCGGATAACTTCGACGCCTCGGTGGAGTATTATCCCAAGGCGCTCGGGGTCTGGTCGGTCGGCGTGTTTGCGAAGGACATCAAAGATTTTATTTTCCGCCAGACGCTCGCCGGTGCCGGCCAGAGTGGCGCGGATCTCGCCACGCCGCTCAATGGCACCAAGGCCACCATTCGCGGCCTCGAAGTCACGTGGCAGCAAAACCTGACGATGCTGCCTTCGCCCTTTGACGGCCTCGGTATCTACAGCAACTACACCATCAGCGACGGCAAAGCCAACTACGGCGCCGCTCGTCCCGGCGAAACGCTGCCATTTTCACGCCAGTCCCGGGATATGGGCAACCTCGCCCTTTCGTATGAGAAATACGGGTTCATGCTGCGGGTTTCATTGAACTACCGCAGCCCTTACATCGAGGACGGCGGCATCGGCTCCAACAAGGCCACCGACCTCTGGGTCGACGATCACAAGCAGGTGGACATTAGTTCGAGCTACAAACTTTCGAAACGGCTCACGGTCTTCGCCGAGCTGACGAATGTGAACGAGGAGCCGTATATCATGCACTGGACCGAAAACGGCGGACTGCTCCGCAAAGCCGAATATTACAAGTTCGGCGCAAGTCTCGGTATTCGGTTCAAGCTGTGATCGCAGGTGGGCGGGCACGTCCCCGTGCCCGCATGGCCTGCACTCAGTTCCTCGCAAATGCGGGCACAGAGACGTGCCCGCCCACCTCTCCGACTGATCCTTCGCCCATGAAATCGACGCATTCAAATCTGTTGTTGGCCACACTTCTGCTCGCCCTCCCGTTCAGCGTGGCCTGCGCCCCTGCGATGCGCACGCCCGCTCCGGACGCGCTCAAACCCCGCGTCGTGACAGAGCCCACCCAGCACGACACCGACGATCCTTCAATCTGGATTCATCCGACCGACCGCGCCAAGAGCCTCGTGATCGGCACCGATAAGGACACGGACGGTGCCCTCTACGTCTATGATCTCGAGGGAAAAATCGTGAACCGCGTGGGTGGTTTGAAACGTCCGAACAACGTCGATCTCGCCTACGGCTTCTTGCTCAAGGGCAAGCCCACCGACATCGCCATAACCACTGAGCGGGAGATGCAGCGCCTGCGCGTTTTTTCCGTGCCTGACATGAAAGGCTTGGACAAGGGCGATCTCGTCGTTTTCGACGGCGACAAGACCCGCGCCCCGATGGGTATTGCGCTCTATCAGCGGCCGCGCGACGGCGCGCTGTTCGCGATTGTCGGCGGCAAAGCCGGCCCGGCGACCGGCTACCTCGCTCAATACCGCCTCGCCGACGACGGCACCGGGCAGGTCAAGATGAGCCTCGTCCGTCAGTTCGGCGCCTACTCCGGTAAGAAGGAAATCGAGGCGATCGGCGTCGATGCCGAGCTTGGCTATGTCTATTATTCCGATGAGAGCTTTGGCGTGCGCAAATATGCGGCCGATCCCGACGC
>CAMATV010000214.1 GCA_945861235.1 Opitutus sp. GAS368 | reverse complement strand
CCCAGAGTATCAGGTTTTTGGTGGCGAGGTCGGCGTCGGTGAGCGCGGTGTCGGCGACGACGGGGGTGTCGCCGCGGAAGACGTCGCGCCAGAGGTGGCGGGCGGCGGTGAGTTCGCTCTCGACCCAGGTGCCGAGCTCGGGGTTGAGGGGTTTGCCGGAGGGGCGGACGAAGACGAAGGCGTCCATGAAGGCGTCGTCGATGGGGCCGGTGAGACCGGGGGATTTTCGGAGGGAAGGGTCGGCGGCGGTGGAAGCGAAGGCCCATTTGCCTTCAGTTTTTTTAAGGCGACGGCCGAGGCGGGTGTCGGTGTCATTCAGCTCCTGGCCGTCGATGGTGATGCGGCCACTGGAAGCCATGACCTGGAGTTCGCTGACATTTTTTGTTTCGATGATGACGCTGGGGCCTTGGGCTCGGCTGGCGCGGACGTCGGCGCGCTCCCAATGTTTCTCCAGGCCCCCGATGCGCACCCAGGACGATTCCGGATAGCGCAGCGTGTAGGTGCTGAAACGAATTTCGCTGGGCACGGCGTCGCGACCCTTCGCAATGAGGGCTTCGAAACGAGTGGTGAGTTCGGCCTTGGTGGCGTCGTGGTATTTGTGGGCGGTTTGCGGGCCGATGAAGCGTTCGAGCTTCAGGCCGGCGGTGGCCATGGCGGCGTCCATGAGATCGGAGGCTTCTTTCTGGCCGTCGAGTTCGCCGGTGTAGGCGAGGGTCGGGACGTTGAAAAGATTTTGGGAAATGCCGGTGGCTTCGTAGTGACGCCAGAGGAGTTGTTCCCAGGCGGGGCGGACTTCTTTGCCGGGAGCGTTGGCTTTGGTGAAGATGGGCGTCTCGGCGAAACCCGCACCGGGCGAAGCGGCGCACCAGAGGCCGGGGAAGTGGGTGGCGAGGTGCCACGTGCTACCGCCGCCCATCGAGAAACCGGCGACGGCGATGCGGAGTGGGTCGATGGAGTAGTGGGCGCGGACGGCGGCGAGGGCTTCCATGACGTCGACTTCGCCGGCGAACTTGCTGGCGTTGCAGAAGCGGCCGTAGGGGACGAGCGTGATGACGCCCTTGGGGGTGAGCTGGGGAGGGCTGGCTTCGCGCTCGGAGAGGAAGGCGAGCTCGGTGCGTTTTTCGCCGCGGCCGAGGAGCCAGACCATCGCGGGCGTGGGTTTTGAGAGATCGAGGTCAGCGGGGACGACGAGACCGTAGGGCTGGACGGAGCCATCGAGTTTTGAGCGATAGCCACGGACGATGAGGCCGCGGGCTTCGAGCCAAGGGGATTTGCGAGCGCGGAGTTGCGCGGCGCGCTCGCGGCCTTCGGCGAGGAGGTGTTTCGCGAAGGCGATTTCTTTGGGGGAATAGAATGTGTCGTCGGCGAGGGACCACGCGACGGCTTTGTGGAAAATTTCGACGTCGGGGAGAAGCGCGGTGACGGCGGCGTCGCGGGCGAGGGCATCGATCTCGGTGCGGAGGGCGGTGGTGCCAGCGGTGAGTTCGGCGCGGTCGGCGTCGGTGAGCGCGATGCCCTGGGTGGGGATTTTTTTCGGGACGGGTGCGGTTTGGGCACCGGCCGTGAACGTGAACGTGAGAACGAGGGCGAGGGCGAGGGCAGCGGGAGAGCGCATGGAAGAAAGATTTTTAACCACGGAAGGCACGGATGAAATGGCTAGAGTCAGGAGGTGAAACGCTCATCTTCGCTAATTTTCTAATTCTGGAAGATTCACCTGATCGGTGAATCCGGATCGTGGACACGCGGGCGTAAAAAAGGGCGGGTCATTCGCCTGCGCCGGGCTGCGACGAGACGACGTGCTCCGCCCTACTGCGATCAGAGTTTGGCGAGGATTGCTTTGAGGCGGATCCAGGCGCCTTCCCGGGCTTTTTTGTTTTCGGGGCTGCCGGCGGGATCTTCGCCGGATTTCATGAAGCCGTGGCCGGCGCCTTCGTAGGTGACGGGATCAAAGGGTTTACCCGCCGTTTTCATGAGCTCGATGGTTTTTGGGATCGTGGTGTTGATGCGAGCGTCGTTGCTGCCGTAGAAACCGTAGACTGGGCTGGTGATTTTCGCGAGGTCCTCGTCGTTGGGCGGGCTGCCGTAGAATACGAAGGCCGCTTTGACGTTCTGATTGTTCGTGGCGAAGCGGAAGGTTTGGGTGCCGCCCCAGCAGAAACCGCCGACGACGATCTTGCCGTTACACGCGGGGAGCTTGGCGGCGTAGTTGTAGATCGCCTCGAGGTCGGCGGTGACCTGGTTGGCTTTTGCGCCGCCGAGTTCGCTGAAGGCCTTGCCGACGTTGTCGCGATTGCCGGCGAATTCGGCGGTGCCGCCGCCGTTGGGGGCCATGCCGGAGAGGAGATCGGGAGCGATGGCGATGTAGCCGGCCTCGGCGAGCTGGTCGGTCATGCCGCGCGCCCAGTCGGTGAGGCCCTGATTGTCGTGAATGACGATGACGGCGGTGGCTTTAGTTTTGACCTCGGGGTAGGTGACGAAGGCGGTGACGATGCGTTGGTGGTGGGTAATCTTGACGTATTCGTAGTGGCGGGTGGTTTTTTCGAGGCGGGGCTTGGCCCAGTCTTGGGCGGAGGCGGCGGGGGCAAACGCGCAGAGCGCGGCGAGGAGGAGCGTGCGTAGTTTCATGTGGGTGGAGGGAGGAACGGGAGAGGACGAAGGAGCGTGACGAATGGTTGCTTTCGGGCGATGCAAAACAAGGCTGGCGCTTCTATGAAAAAACTTACCCCGGTTTGGCTGGTGTTGTGGGTGGCGCTGGTGGGTGGCTCGTTGCGGGCCGCGGAGCCCCTCGCAACCGAGGTGCGGGCGACGATGGAAAAGGCCACGACGTTCATGCGGTCGATCGCCACGGAGGGCGGCTACTTGTGGCGTTATTCGCCCGACCTGAAGGAGCGCGCCGGCGAGAACATCGCCACGCCTACGCAAATTTGGGTGCAGCCGCCGGGCACGCCGTCGATGGGCATGGCGTTTTTGCGCGCGTATGAAGTCACCGGTGACGCGCGCTACCTCGATGCGGCGAAGGCGGCGGCGGACGCGCTCGCGGTGGGGCAGCTGGAGTCGGGCGGATGGGATTACCTCGTGGACTTCGATCCGAAGCTCAGTGCCGGCTGGTATCGCCGCACCGACGCGGGGAAAATTTCCGTGGACGACGCGGCCAAGCGGAAAAACACGACGACCTTCGACGATGACAACACCCAGAGTGCCATCCGCTTTCTCCTCGCCGTGGCCGACGCCAGCAAGGGCGCGAGCGAGCCGCGCGACGTGCGCCTCCGCACCGCGCTCGACTACGCCCTCACGAAACTCCTCGCCGCCCAGCGCCCCAACGGCGGCTGGCCGCAGCGCTGGACCGGCACGCCCGTGGATCCGCGCGAGTATCCTGTGCAGGCGGCGCGATTCCCGAAGGACTACCCGCGGGAATATCCGAAGCATAACTACAACGGCTACTACACGCTCAACGACAATACGCAGCGTGACTGCGTGATGACGCTCCTCGATGCCGCGAAGCGCCTCGGCCGCCCCGAGTTTCGCGCCGCTGCGCTCAAGGGCGGAAATTTTCTCCTGCTGGCCCAGCTCCCCGAGCCCCAGCCCACCTGGGCGCAGCAATACAACCCGCAGCTCGAGCCCGCCTGGGCGCGCGCGTTTGAGCCGCCGAGCGTATGCTCCAACGAAAGCGGCGGCGCGATGCGACTGCTCATTGATCTTTATCTTGAGACCGGCGACGCGAAATATCTGGAGCCGCTGCCGCGCGCCATCGCGTGGTTCAAGCGCTCCGAAATCGCGCCGGGCATCTGGGCGCGCCTGTATGAGATCGGCACCAACAAACCCATCTACGGCGACCGCGACGGGAAAGTTCACTACACCGTCGAGGAGCTCACGCCCGAGCGGCAGACCGGCTACTCGTGGAAGAGCCCCTATGGGATGCCGGGAATTTTCGCCTACTATGACGAGGTCAAGTCCATTGGCCGCACGGCGATCCTCGCGCAGCGCAAAGCCGCCGAGGACGCCGCCACATCTGCGAAGGGCAAAGCCGCGCGCGCGAAAGCCCTCGAGCCGCGCGTGCGCGAGGCGATTGCCGCGTGCGACCCGCAAGGCCGCTGGCTCGCGTCGGCCAGCCGTCGCAGCCCGGCGCCGCAAATCACCACGAGCGCATTCATCGCGAATCTCCAGACGCTGAGTGAATATTTGGAGGCCGTGAAGTAGGACCCTGCGCTGTGGGCTTGCTTCGGAGTGAGGCTGTGGGGTTTGCTCGCGGAATCATGAGCGCTCCTTTGTTACGCACGGTCCTGGGCCAGCCGTCTTGGTTGTTTGAGTCGAGTCACGTCTCCGCCCATCTCACGCAGGTCGGCGGGCACCTTGCGCCGGTGGTGTTTCGGTTGGAGGGGAAAACGGTGTCGCCTTACTCCGTGGCGCCGTGGGCCGAGGAGACACTCGGGCCGGGCTTGCCGCCGTTGTTGCACGCGCTGCGCGGAGATTTTTTCTGCGCGCCGTTTGGCGGCAACGGTACGCCGTGGCGCGGTGAGCGGCATCCGCCGCATGGGGAGACGGCGAATGCTAACTGGTCGTTGGATGCGTTCGAGAAATTTGAGTCGCGGGTGACGCTGCACGCGAGTTTGGCGACGACGGTGCGCAAGGGGCGGGTGGATAAATTTCTCTCACTGGTCGCGGGGCACACGGCGGTTTACTCGCGGCACGTGTTATCGGGCATGAGCGGACCGATGAGTCTGGGGCACCATGCGATGTTGAAATTTCCCGAGGTGCCGGGGAGCGGGGCGGTGAGCACGAGTCGGTTTGTGCGCGGGCAAGTGTTGCCGATGCGTTTCGAACAGCCGGAGAATTTCGGGTACTCGGCGTTGAAGCCGGGCGCGATGTTTCGCTCGCTCGAAAAGGTGGCGCTGGCGACGGGGGGCGTGACCGATCTGAGCAGCTATCCGGCGCGCAAGGGTTACGATGATCTCGTGATGATGACGGCAGACGCGACGTTGCCGTTTGCGTGGTCGGCGGTGGTGCTGGCCGCGGAGGGCACCGTGTGGTTTGCGCTGCGTGATCCGCGGGTGTTGCGCCACACGATTCTGTGGATGTCGAATAGCGGCAGGCACTACGCGCCGTGGAACGGCCGGCATTCGGCGGTAATGGGGATCGAGGAAGTGACGGGTTGTTTCCACCTCGGACTCGCGGAGTCGGTGAAGCCGAACGCGCTGAGCGCTGCGGGACTGCCGACGACGGTGCGGTTGAATCCGAAGAAACCGACGACGGTGAATTACATCATGGCGGTCGCCGCTGTGCCGAAGGGCTTTGATCGCGTCGCGGAGATTCGCGCGGTGAAGGGCGGCGCGGGCGGGGTGGAATTGGTGGCCGAGAGTGGGAAGCGCGCGACGTGCGCGCTCGATGTGGAGTTTCTACGCGGCGAGAGCTGAACGCGGAGGCCCGGCGGGTGGCCGAGCATGCGGCCAGCAGCCCGATGGTTCAACGCGCTCCGCCTCGGAAGTCCCGCCTCGGAAGCGGGATCAGACCGTCGCGAGGACTTTTTCGAGGAACGCGCGGTTGGCGCGGGCGTTGGTAGTGGTTTCGGCGGCGGTCGCGCCGATCTTGCAGCCTTCGACCATAATGGGGCCGTTGAAGCCGCCGGATTTTAGTTTTTTGAAGACGGCGGCGAAATCCACTTTGCCCGTGCCGAATTGGATCATCACGTCGGGTTTCGTTTTGCCGTCGGCTCCCCGATCAACCGAGCAGTCTTTGGCGCAAAACCCGGTGACGTGCGGGAGGATCGGCTCGAGTTCGGCGACAGGATCTTTGCCCGTGTAATAGATAATGTTGCCGGCGTCATACCAGATTTTGAAGTTGGCGTGGCCGACCTGTTTGATCGCGGCGACGATTTCCGCGGAGGAGCCGCTGCCGCCGCCGTGGGGTTTCATGACGAGCTTGATGCCGCGTTCTTGGGCGAAGGCGGCGGCGTCGGCCATGATCTT